>JALRLN010000033.1 GCA_023254445.1 Candidatus Poseidoniaceae archaeon
GGAATTCGAGCAGCACTTCGCCGGAGCCGGTGATGCGCAACGTGGGTCGGAACCCCTCGTGGGGGGTCTGGAGGATGGCGGACGTCAACTTCGCCTGCATGGCCGGGTCCATCTCGAAGTCCATCTGGACGTCCGACGCGCTGGTGTTCGGAGCGGGAGTGGAAGGGAGGGGAGGTCCGTCCATCGAGCGCAATGCATCGTTCAACCCCTCGTCCTTCGTGGATGGTGATGTGGTTTCGTCCGCCGCGTCTTCCATCGGCAAGGACGCCAGCGCCTCTTCGATGGCGGCGTCGACCTCCTCGGGGTCCATGTTTTCAAGATCGAACTCATCGTGTTCCTGTTCAACAGCAGTGGAAGCCAGTTCCCTCTCAACCGATGGTGCCTTCGGCGTTGCGGAGGGTGCGCTCGGCGAGGTCAACACCGACGGAGGTGCTTCCTCCGGTGTGGGAACCACGGCGGGAGCCGTCACGGGTGCTGGAATCGGCGCGGCGGGGGCAGCGGCTGACGCAACCGGATTCGCCCCGTAGATCGCTTGACCCACGCTCACCGTGGTGAGGTCACCGCGTCGTTGAAGGTACAAGGAGCCGAAGCCG
This sequence comes from Candidatus Poseidoniaceae archaeon, assembly GCA_023254445.1. GTDB lineage: Archaea > Thermoplasmatota > Poseidoniia > Poseidoniales > Poseidoniaceae > MGIIa-L3. The sequence continues at coordinate 594 of JALRLN010000033.1, forward strand.
AAGGCCACAAGCCCAATGAGGAGCAGGATGAGGGAACGAGCGAAGCCGTTGAAGTTCAACATCAAGATGAACAGCGAGACCAGACCGCCGTAGACGCCGATGCTCCTTCGCCACGCCGCTCGTCCTTCGCTGAAACCTGTCAGGCCAACACCAAGGCACACCAGTGCGATCGAACCCCACCTCAGCACCGGCGATTGAACGTCACCAAGCATCAGTTGGATGGAGATGGCCAGGTACCCCATCCCGAGCATGCCCGCCATGTCACGGGAGCGCTCGACGCCCGGAGCCGAACGCTCCAAGGCCGCGGAAACGGCGTCCTCAGACGTCAGGCCCATCCAGAGCAGGACGGCGGCTTCCACGCCAACCACGACCCCAGCGACCTGCATCGCAGGAAGGTTGTACTTCGACGCCAAGACGAGCACGGCAAGTCCGTGCAGCACCGGAAGCGAGGCAAGGGTGACGTCGTTCGGGCGACGAAGCAGGCGCGACGTCGCGAGCGCCGCACCTGCGAGGTGCCCAAGACCACCGAGCACCCCCGGGCTCGCGAGCAGGAGCGTGATGCCCGTCAGTTCGAGGACGGTCCGAATGTTGTCCCGACCTTCGTTCGTCCCGTGGTCCAACGAGTGGCTTGGCTTTGCCGTTTCATCGAGCACCGGGTCGCAGTACCGGAAGAGCAGCGCCGGCTCACCCAGGCTGAAGGCCGTCGCGAGCAGCCCCACCAACAACGCCACCGTATTGGCGACTTGCGTGGGCTCCTCTGCGCCTGGAGAAAGCACCGTCAGGCCCCAAAACAGCAAGGCTCCATGCAGCCAGACCACGTGGTCGGCCCGCCCAAACCACCACTGACGGACGGTCAGGAGGAAGAGCACGGCCATCCCCGACCAGCCAAGGTCGGGGACCAAGGTGAGCACCATCAGCAGCATCCAGATGGTGGGCACGGTCGCATCGACCGCCTCCTCCCCTGCACGACGGGCTGCGATGGAGCGCTGAACGGGCGTGACCATGCCGAGGGCGATCGCCAAGGAACCGACCGTGGAGAGGTTCAGCAGCCGGTACTCATCCTGACGCAGGAGGTCGCTGAACGCGTTGTCAAGCGGGGACAGAAGCAAGCCTTGGTCCGCAGCGATGGGGTTGAACAGCCACACAAGGGGGGCGAACCAATACACCCAGGGCTGACGGTGCCGCTCGGCCATCCACGTCAGCACGAGGAACAACCCAAGTTGGCGTGCCCCTACGTGGACGTCAAGGGCAGCGAGGAACATCAACGCCACCAGCGTGAGTTGATCGAGGCTCTTGTCGTCGTAGTCCATGCGGTCGTTGCGCAGCAGCAACACCACGACGGGAATGCCGACGAGGCCGAGTTCGTGGAGCAACAGGTGGGTTGTTCCGTCCCCTGTCGGGAGGGAACCAAGGCTCCAGAGGCCTGCGGCGAAAGGCCAGACCGTCAACAAGCAAAGCACGAGCATGCCGTACAAGCGATCGATGGAGCGAATCCTTTCCAAGGCGAGGGCTTCACCAAGGATGAGCAGGTGTGGAAGCAAGGGCAGCACCAGCAACGCACCGGTGCCGACGAGCCCCGTTCCCGCGTCGGCAAGCAAGATCAGCGCCACCAACAGGCTGGGGTCGTCGAGGCCGGGCTTGGTGCGCGCTGGCTCTTCGCTGTTCGGCGGCTGCAACATTGCGCCAACGAGCGCTCCCGTGCCCCACTGCCGTGAGCGGGACAGGCGCCCGACGCCATACACAAGCACAGCCGCGAGGAGCACCGGCGCCTCGTCTCCACCAACGGGAAGGGTGAGGCGTCCGGCCAACGCGAGCACGGCGACGATGGTTGACGCGACAAGTCCCTGCAGGGATGTGGAGAGCGTGTTCCCATCGTCGTCCTCGGACCTGCTGTCCATCTGCCACAGCACCAGCGGCACCAAGGCGACGGCCCAACCGAGCCAGGACGCCTCCTCCATCAGCGCGTTGAAGGAGGGGGTTAGGACCATGAGCAGCACGATCACCATGGGCGCAGCGCGCGGCACCAGCGCCCGTTGCCGCCCGATCACGGACAACGCGAGCACCGCGAAGGGAAGCATCCCGTTCAGCGTGCCATCAAGCAGGGAAGACGCATCGAGGCCCCCCTCTCGAATGAGCACGTCACGAAGCAGCATGGACGCGGTCAGCGCCACCAGCGTCGAGGTGGCCACCCACGGCCGCGTCTGTTCCGCGACACCCAACATGTAGACCGTGACGGCCATCGCCACGATCCACGGCACGGTGGCCGCGTCCCCGTTCAGGCTCCACAAGGTCGCCGCGAGCACGATGGGCATGGCGGGAATACGGCGCTTGTGCACCGCCGGGAAGTAGCCGAGAAGCAGGCTGAACCACAGGACGACACCTAAGGTCACGACGCTTGGGTCCAAACCGAGGTCGCTGGGCGTGATCCCACCAACGCTGACCTCCGTGGTCGAGGTCATCACGGTGATCATCACCATGCCCACGATGCCCACCATGCCCCACGAAATACGCTCGACGAGTTCCCGTCTCAGACGTTCATCGTAGGCAAAGTAGCCCTGCAGGAAGATCAGGGGCACAAGCATCCCGTACCCGCTGAAGGCGTCCCCATCGGAAGCGACCATTTGGTACACGACCGGAAGCAGGCTGGTCGTCACCGCGGCCACTCCGAAGGTGAAGGCAAGGTCGGACCGGACGCTGGCGTACATGGAAGCGGCACAGAGCAGAAGCACCGAGAGCGTCAGTTCCACCCCGAGCTCGCCCTCGGACCAGGAAACCCACGTGCCGAGGCCGACCCACAGCAGCCCAACGGGGGCGAAGACCGTGACCGCCCAACCGAAAAGGGTGGAACCAGAATACCGTTTCATCAACCGCATCATGCCAAGCATCATCCCGAAGGTGAGGATGGCCTGAACGAGGGCCGCGCCGGCGTTTGGATGCCACGTGTCGCTGGTGAAGGACCACGCCCCGACGCCTTCTCCGGCAAGACCGGAGATTGCCCCGGTGCCATCGGCCCACCCAATGAGGAAGCGTGAGCCCCACATCACCCCGACGGCGAGGAAAAAACATCCCAAGCCGAGCAAATACCCCTGTGGGTCCTCGAGGTGCCCGTTGTGCGAGCGAACGCGGTTCTCAACCATCACGAACGCCATGCCTGCTGACAGGAGCCCGCCGAGTCCCAAAATGAGGTAATTCGATTCCGTGCCCCCTTGCCCAAAGGCGAGGGAGAAAATGCCCCCCCAAATGGAGACCATCGCAACACCGTACAGGATGACCTGCGAGAAGTGTTCGAGCCCTTCGTTGCGCTGCGCCGCCACGGGTTGGAAGGCCACCTGATTGGCCTCGCTCAGGCTCCCTGTGTTCACCATCTCGAGGCTTGTTGGAACAATCAGCGAACTTGGCCCCATGGGCACAAAGCGTTGGATGCCTGTAAAACGGTTCTGCCGAAGCGACGTCACCGCAGACGGAATCCTCGGAACCGTGCCGGACGCGGAGGGTTCAATGCAAGGCACACAAAGCCACACCCGTGCAGGGAAGCCCGCCGACCCCCTCCCTGCACGACAGCGTTGTTGCGGGGGACCTTCACACGGGCGACGTCATCCACCACCACCACCATTACGCTGCGGCCCCGACACCAGCCCCTGCACAGGTTTCGTTCACGCCCACCACGATGGTTCAGCACGTGGCCGTTCCTGTTGTCCAATCACACCGGACGGTCCCTGTCGCCCGCATGCCCGGAGAGAAGGACATCCTCCTCTCGTACATCTTCTGGCTCTTCATCGGCGTCTTCGGAGGGCATCGATTCTACCTGAATCGACCGTTGAGCGGCGTGCTGTTCCTCGTGACCTTCGGTTTCCTTGGCATTGGATGGTTGGTCGACGCTGCGCTGATCCCCGGCATGGTGGAGCACAGCAACATCAGGGCGCAGCACCGGATGCTCAGGGCTCAGGCGAGGATGCCGGCGCGGTAATCCTCGATGGCTTGCACGATTTCCTCTTCGGTGTTCATCACGAACGGACCGTACCTGGCAATGGGTTCGTCGAGGACCGGGCCTGCGAGCAGCAGCAGTTCGGCCCCGTCCTCGCAGGCGGTCAATTCCACCTCATCACCCGGCAACAAGAGCGCAAGGTGGCCGTCCTCGACCCGTCGCCCCTCCACCTCCACTGCCCCACCGAAGAGGTACAGCATGGCGTTCAGGTCGTGCGCCACGGGTTGAAGCAGGGTCGCACCCGGCTCCATGCGCAGGTGCAGGTAGGTGATGGGAAGCACCGTATCGATCACCGCCTCGGCCCCAAGGCAGGACCCTGCGATGACCTTGGCCCAGACACCTCCGTCGTCGGAACGCGCTTCAGGAATGGACGCCGACGGTACGTCCTGGTACCGCGGCGCCATCATTTTCTGCGAGGCGGGCAGGTTCACCCAAATTTGGAACCCATGGCTTCGCCCCCCCGAGGCAAGAAAGTCGGGATGGGGCAGTTCGCTGTGGATCACCCCTCGCCCGGCCGTCATCCACTGCACGTCGCCGGGCGAGAGCACACCGCTGTTCCCTGCAGAATCCGCGTGCACCATGCAACCGTCGAGAAGATACGTGACCGTTTCGAAACCGCGGTGAGGATGGTCCGGCGCCCCGATGGCCTCCCCCGGACCGTAATGAACCGGGCCCATTTCGTCGAGGAGCAGGAACGGACTCATCATCGCCCCCATCGCGGCAGGTCGACGTACGAGGAATCCGCCTCCTTCGCGGACCGTCCGTGTGTGGATGGTGGTCCGTACGCTGCGACGTGCCATGGCTCATTTTGAGGCAGGGCGGCTATGAGGCTGTGCACAGGCCTTGATATCCAGTGGACCCGAGGACGACGCATGGCGACGACCGTTCTGGGTGGAGGTTGTTTTTGGTGCATCGAAGCCGCCCTGAAGGGCCTTCGGGGCGTGCAGGACCTTCGCCCGGGATACGCGGGCGGACACGTTGAGCATCCGACCTACCGCGAGGTGTGCGGCAAGCGCACCGGGCATGCTGAGGTGGTCGAGGTGACGTACGACGAAGCAACCATCGACCTCGCGACGCTCTGGCGCGTTTTTTTCACAGCCCATGACCCAACGCAAGTGGATCGACAGGGGAACGACGTTGGACCCCAATACCGCAGCATCGTCTTTGTTGACGGCGAGGAGGAATCAGCGCTGCTGCACCACGTGATGGAGGAGGTCGAAGGGTGGTACGGGGCGGCGTTGGCAACGCAGGTTGAGGACACAAACGAGCATCCGTTCTGGCCTGCGGAAATCGAGCACCACGATTACTTCGCGCTCAATCCGGGCAACCCGTACTGCGCGATGGTGGTCGCGCCGAAGGTGGCCAAAGTGCGTCAGAAGCACGCGGCGCTGTATGGCTGATCAACAGCGGGCCAGCAGGCGCTCGACGAGGTGCTCGACGCTCTCTTGCTTTGCCTCGTCGCCGCCCTTTTCGATGATGCTTCGCCCAATCACGTCGCAGCCGAGGAAGAGGAATTGGTTGCGCATCGCCGTAATGATGTATTCACCGCCGCCACCCGATGAGGTAGCAAGGCCAACAGGACGGCCGTTGAATAGGGCCCGGAAGTCGTTCCATCGGGTGGAGAGCCAGGTGATGGCGTTGACCAAGGTGGGTGGGGCTGCACCGTTGTACTCAGGCGCGCAGACCAACCACCCGTCCGCAGCCGACAAGACATCCCACAACGCGTCCAAGGTGGCCGGGGCTCCGTTCGCCTTCGATTCCTCGGTGGTGAAGATGGGCATGGACAGGTCCGAGAGCGCGGTGACGCTGGCCTCGTGACCTGCCGCCGTGATGGCCGCAGCGAAGCGCTCTGCGAGGGCAAGGTTCCGGTCGTTGGTGGCGGCGAGGACAGCGACGGTGGCCATGCGTGGGGCTCAGCACCCCGGTCCTTGAAAGGTCGGTCGATGTCAGGATTGAAGTGGGACCCACGTGGGACCCGCCCCATGACCGACCTCGTGCTGACGCACGCCGCAGAAACCGAGGAGGAGTTCCTCATGTACACCACGACCTTCTGCCCTTACTGCACCGCTGCGAAGCGGTTGCTGGCGCAGAAGGGCATGTCCGTCCGAGAGGTCAACCTTGACCACCACCCTGGTATGCAACGCGAGGTGGTCGCCGCGACGGGCCATCGAACCGTCCCCGTGATCCTCGACCTTCGAGGGGAGCAACCCATGTTCATCGGCGGATTCGATGAGACCAGCCGCTACCTTCGGTGAACGCGCTCTTCCCAATCCCGCTCAATCGCCACGAGCCACTCGCGGACGGCCTCGTGGTGTTCCGTTGGGATCATGTGCCCTTTGCCGTGCTCGATGAGTTCCGTGGCCCAGCCCGCCGCTTCAAAGAGGTGAGCGACGGCCCAACCGTCTTCGATGGGGACGCGAATGTCCCGTGTCCCATGCATCCAAAACAGGTGCTTCGGCTCAACCTCCTCAAGACGGATGCGCAATTCCATCGGTCGCACCAGCCTTGTACCGAGGGCGATGACCCCGATGATGCGCTCCGCCAACGGGAGGTGGAGCATTTCCTGTGCCATCGCACCGCCCATGCTGAACCCGCCCACCACGAGAGGGCCAGCCGGGGCGTGATGCGAAACGTCCTGTTCGAGTTGCGCCAGCGAGGCATCGACGTCCATCAGTTCCATCCGTGAAAGATCCCCTCGTTCGGAGGGAGGGGCGTTCCAATCTTCGTACCGCCACCAACTGAAGCCCCGACGAGGATGTGCATACCGACCTTCGGGGACCAGCAGGGTCCAGCCCTCCGGGAGGATGCGCTCCGCAAACTCACGCATCATCTCCGCGGTTCCCGTCATCCCGTGCATCATCAGCAGGGTGGGCACGTCGGACACCTCAGGAAAGGCTCCACTGTTGAACGATGGCTCCCGCCACGCGGAGTTCCACGCTTGAACCGCCGCCCTGCACGTGGGAGATCAGTTGGTACTCACCGGACGCCGAGGGAATGGAACCCACCGCCCCACGCTCCGTGGAACCTGAGCCCCATGCACGGCTCAGGGCGGTTCCGCTCGTGTGGTCCTTCAGGACGAGGCTCCCGGATCCACCACCAGCGATGGACGCATCGATGTACCACACAAGGACATCAAAACCGACCCCCGAGGGGTGCCCGCTGTCAAGGAAGGTGTCGCGCACCTCGACGTCGCTGTTCTGAAAGACCTCAGCATAGAGGTCCGTGGCCCGAAGGAAGTGCACGTCGCCTTCGTAACCGCCACCAGCATCCATCAGCCCCATGCGCAGCCGCTCCACGCCATCGTCGTCCACCCACGTCAGGGAACGAAGGAAGCCTGCGCTACCATCGAAGACGTAGTCCAACGCGTGCCCGTCCTCGGAGAAGGCCACCACCCGGGCGCTCGTTGTCGACGACGACGCGATGCTGGCCGACCATTCCTGCCCGAGCAGGGTGAAGGACCATGCGTCCCCAGACGACATTGGGAAGGCGAAGACGGGTTGGGGGTCACCGTTTTCGTAGACGCTGAGCGCGTCCATCGTCACGCGTCCAAGGAAGGGGTTGTGGTTCAACACCGCGTGCCGAAGGGCCTCACGTTCGCTGGAAATGCCAAGCATCCAGACGGCATCGTCGTCGAGCCCCTCGGCCACCACGAGACGGGCGGAGTCCTCACCGAATTCTGGCGTCACGAAGGTGTACAGCCACCAATCGCCGACGGCCCACTCTGGGAGGACGAGCGGACCCTCCTCTCCGTCCTGAACGCCGCTCACGCGAGGGCCTTCGAGGCAGCCGGCCAGCGGGGCACTCAGCAGCACAACGAGCAGGAACCACGGCCGCATGGACGGCCATCCCCACGGTGCCTGATGAATCCGACGACCTGCTCAGAGCAGGCCGGTCGCGCTCAGGCTCGGGGCGATCACGACCGCCACGATGGACATGAGCTTGATCAGGATGTTCAGCGAAGGGCCCGAGGTGTCCTTGAACGGGTCACCGATGGTGTCACCGATCACGGCCGCAGCGTGGGCTTCGTCGCCCTTCTTTGCACCCTCGATGTGGTTCTGCTCAATGGCCTTCTTCGCGTTGTCCCACGCGCCACCAGCGTTGGCCATGAAGAGCGCCATCAGGACACCGGTTACCAGCGCGCCGGCGAGAAGACCACCAAGGGCGGAAGGGCCGAGGACGAACCCAACAGCGATGGGGGCCACAATAGCGAGCACACCGGGGGGCATCATTTCACGAAGGGCGGCCTTGGTCGAAATGTCGACGCAAGTTGCGGAGTCGGGCTTGACGCCTTCCTTGCCTTCGAGGAGGCCCGGGATCTCGCGGAACTGGCGGCGGATCTCTTCGACCATGTCGCCGGCAGCCTTGCCGACCGAGGTCATGGTCATGGCGGCCACCACGAAGGGCAGCGCGCCACCGATGAGGAGCCCGATGACGACCATCGGGTCGTCGAGGGTGAGGTTGACGTTGTCGCCCGCGGCCGTCTTGAAGGCGGCAAAAAGGGCCAGGGCGGTGAGGGCCGCGGAGCCAATGGCGAATCCCTTGCCGACGGCGGCCGTGGTGTTCCCAATGGAGTCGAGGGCGTCGGTGATGGCTCGGACGTCATCGCCAAGTTCGGACATCTCAGCGATGCCACCAGCGTTGTCCGCCACTGGCCCGTAGGCGTCAACCGTCATGGTGACGCCAACGGTGCCGAGCATGCCCATCGCGGCCATGGCAATGCCGTAGAGGCCGAGGTCGCCCCCGCCCATCACTTCGTTGGCGCCGTAGATGCCGATGGCGATGAGGATGATGGGAAGGAACGTGGACATCATGCCGACGGACAAACCAGCGATGGCGTTCGTCGCTGGACCGGACTTGGACATGGCACCGATGTGCGGGATGGCCTTGGTCTTGATGCCAAAGACCGGTTCAATCCCCGTGTAGTACTCGGTGACCAGGCCAATGAGGATGCCAACGATGCTGCCGAGGATGACGGCGTACATCGGTTCGTATCCCGTGCCGAGCCCGAGGACGTTGATGGCGAGGAAGCCACCGGCCCAAAACAGCACGGCACCGATGAAGGTGGTGTTGCGAAGGGCGGCAGCGGGGTCCTTGCCGTTCTTCAGCACGGCCATGGAGAACACACCGATGATGGAGGCAACGTAACCCACGAACCCAAGCAAGATGGGGAGCAGAACGTAGTGGCTGACGTCGGTGGTGATCTCGGAGGAGCCCTGCGCGATGACCATCGCCGCAATGATGGAACCGACGAAGGATTCGAAGATGTCCGCGCCCATGCCAGCCACGTCACCGACGTTGTCGCCCACGTTGTCGGCAATGACGCCGGGGTTACGGGGGTCGTCCTCAGGAAGGCCCGCCTCGACCTTGCCCACAAGGTCGGCCCCGACGTCCGCAGCCTTGGTGTAGATGCCACCGCCAACACGGGCGAACAGGGCAATGCTGCTGGCGCCCATGCCGAAACCGGCTGCGTACTGAAGTGCGTCGCCCTCGTATCCGTTTCCGTTGCCAAGCCAATACGCCACCAAGGAAATTCCGAGAAGCCCGAGGCCACCCACCGAGAGGCCCATGACGGCGCCACCGTTGTAGGACACTGCGAGCGCAGCGGGCTGGCCGCCGTTCTTGGCGGCCATCGCCGTGCGTCCGTTGGCCGAGGTGGCGGAGCGCATCCCGGAGAAGCCGGCCAGCACGCTGGCGACGGCACCGAAGATGAACGCGATGACCGTTTCAAGGCCACCTTCGCTGCCGTTGATCGCGAAGAGGATCCCGGAAACAACAACCACGAAGATGGCGATGTAACGGTACTCCGAGGTGAGGAAGGCCATGGCCCCCTTCTGAATTTCTTCCGTAATATCCGCGACCTTTTCGTTGTCGATCTCGATGCTGTCGTTCTTCTTGTAGAGCATGAACGCGACGATGAGCCCAAGCAGGGCCACGCCGGCGGCAATCAGGGGGATGTTTTCGAGCATGGCAAGCACCTCTGTGGCCGTCCGACCAAGGACCCCATCATAAGTGGTTTGTCAGGAGAATGACGTCACGTGACCCATTTCAGACGGTTCCAGCGTCCTCGGACCACGACCGCAGCCAGTCCTCCACCAGCGGTGGAAGCACCGCCCCTGCAGGACCGAGGTGGACCTCGTCAAAATCGTCGACGTTCAGCGGTGCATCGAGGTTGACGAGGACCGTCGTGGCCCCCGAACGGCGGGCCTGCGTAGCGATGCCTGCGGCGGGATGCACATGCCCAGACGTCCCCACCACAAGGCAAAGGTCCCCCGGACGGAGGGCATCGATCCACCCAGCGATGGTGTCCATCCCGAGTGGCCTTTCACCAAACCACACGATGTCCGGCCGCATCCGCGAGGCCGTTGCGCAACATGAACACGAGACGAAGCGGTGTTCGTCAAGGTCCTCGTCCGCCATCCGGTCCTCGCAGCGACCGCTTGCCTCGCAACGCAAGGAGCGCAGTTGACCGTGCATCGAAAGCACCGCCTCACTCCCGGCGCGTTGGTGCAGGTCGTCCACGTTCTGGCTCACCAGCAGGGACGGCGGCCCTTCTGCCTGCAAACGGGCGAGGGCACGGTGGGCAGCGTTCGGCTCGACCGACAGCAAGGCCTGACGCCGAAGCGTGTAGAACCTCCACACCGTCGCTGGATCGCGGAGCCATGCCGAAGGCGTCGCCACGTCCTCCACGCGATGGCCCTCCCACAAGCCGTCCGCATCTCGGAAGGTCGGTATGCCGGACTCCGCCGACACCCCTGCACCGGTGAGGATGAGGACGCGCCCTGGCCGCTTCATGGAACCCACACACCGGCAAGCCCACTTGAATCGATGCGAACGTCAACGTCGCCCCGAGCGAGCCTTCAAACGGGAGGGACGGAAGCCACCGCCATGACAATCACCGCCGAGGAGGTCCTCGCGGAGATCGGGCCCATTGAGCAGGTCCTCGAAGCCCACGACGGCATCGTCAACGTCCTCGACACGAGCGGGGGTGTGGTGATGTTGTCCTTGGAAGGAGGCTGCACGGGGTGCGCCTCCACGCCGATGACGGCGATGCAGATCTACTACTCCCTGAAGCAGTTGGACGCCGTGAACGACGTGGTGTTCGTCAACGGTGAACTTCCGGAATACATGCGGACCTTCATCGACCAGCGCATGGCCAACGAGGCCGCCGAAGCCGCACAGGCAGAGGACCAAGGCGAAATTGTCTGAGGGTCATTCCTCGTCGTCGGACCGGCCGATGCTGTGCGGGTTTGCGCCGAAACTGATGTTCGTCCCCTTGATGTTCATCCGTGCAGCGAGCGCGAGCAAGAGGCAGAACAAGGAGAGCGGTTTGGGGAGGTAGTTCGAACCCCAGAGGGTGCCACCGGCCAAGGACAGCCACCAAAGCACGACGGCGCACAGCACCAACACCGCGGAGATGAGGCCCTGCGCCATCCGCTCAAGCGCCGGTGACCGGGACATGGTCGCAATGAAGGTGAAGAGGAGCGCCGCGGCACCGCACAAGGACTCGGCAAGCGCCTCAATCAGCGCCACGTTGACCATGATCACCGCTGCGGGCGCCCGCTCATGAACGTGACCGCGGGCTGTCGCAAGGTTCTCATGGCCGAGCATGGGACTCGCACCATGGCTGGCGGAGGTTTTGCACTGCCGCGCCCTCGACCGCGAGGGCCACCGTACTTTGGACGCAACCAGGTCGCAGCAGCGTTGCATCAGGTCGGCGTGCTGTTGGAACTCGCCGATGCCAACGGCTTTCGGATCCGTTCCTACCAAAACGCCTCGAGGACGCTCGGAACGCTCACGGAAGACCTCTGGGAACTCGTCGAAACAGGTCGCCTGACGGACGTGAAAGGCATTGGAAAAGGGCTCGCATCGGGCATCGAGCAAGCCATGCGCGAAGGTCAGTGGCCGGACGATTGGGTCGACCTGCACAACACCACCCCGCCGGGCTTGCTCGACATGCTCGACATCCCCGGGCTTGGACCGAAGCGCATTCGTATCATGCACGAAGAGCTTGGTGTCGCTTCGATCGCTGACCTTCGACGCGTCTGCGAAGAGGGGCAGGTCGCCGGCCTGAAGGGCTTTGGCGCGAAATCCCAATCCCGCATGCTCGACGGCATCGACCTGCTTGCACGCTTCCGTTCTCGACGTCGACTCGACATTGGCCTGATGTATGGAGATGCCTTCCAGAAGCGGGTTGCTGGCATTCCTGGCGTGATCCGCGCCACCCTCGCAGGGTCCGCTCGCCGGCGGCGTGAAACCATCGGCGACCTCGACCTCGTGGTGGCGGTTCACGACGACGACCACGACGCCGTCACGAAGGCGATCCTCGACCTCCCTGGCATCGCTGACGTGAAGGGGGCAGGCGCCTCCAAGGTCAGCCTCATTCTCGACACCGAGATCTTCGACGAAGCCTTCGCCTTGCCCCACCTTGACGCCACGGTGCTCGACGCCATTGGCGGCGCCGAGTACGAAGCGATGGAGGCGGGAGGGAC
>JALRLN010000340.1 GCA_023254445.1 Candidatus Poseidoniaceae archaeon
AGCGACGGCCCACGAGGGCGCGCCCCGGATGCCCAGCGGCTACTACGGCTGCTTCTGGCCGGCCCTCGTGCCCCCGGTGTGGAAGCGCATGCTCCGTCCACGGATCCGCGCGCTTGCGTCCTAACACCCCGCTGCACGGCTGGTTGGAACGCGTGCGTTCATGGGCTGCGCCCTCCCCTCACCGAAGCATGGTGCGGATGGACGTGACCTACGACGGCGACCTGCGCTGCACGGCCACCCATGGGCCGTCGGGCGCGACCTTGGTGACCGACGCTCCGGTCGACAACCAGGGCAAGGGCGAGTCCTTCTCGCCCACGGACCTGCTGGCCACCTCCACGTTGACGTGCATCATGACGATCCTCGCCATCCGTGCCGAATCCCGGGGCCTTGACCTCAACGGCATGCGCGGCCACATCGAGAAGCACATGGTGCCCGGGCCGCGTCGGGTGGGTCGCCTCGTCGCCGAGGTGGCCCTTCCCGATGGCCTCGAGGACGAGGACCGTGCGTGGCTGATCGCCGATGCGGCCTCCTGCCCCGTCACCCGCTCCATCAGCAACGGCATCGACCTCGACCTGCACGTGCGCTGAGGTGGCGCCTGCACCGAACGGGGC
>JALRLN010000341.1:0-356 GCA_023254445.1 Candidatus Poseidoniaceae archaeon
TCGCCGTCGGTGTTGCCTTCTGCAAGGGAGCTCGCCCACACGTACAGCACACCGGCCAGCACCACCGTGATCGCCACCATCAGGATGGTCGCGATAACGGGGCTCACCGCCTCTTCGTTTCGGTTTTCGTTGTTCATTTTCTGTCCTTCCTGCCCGTTGTGGGCCTTACTACGAAGTCCACCGCCTTATTTAGACGTAACGACGGCATTCTTCAGACCGGATGCCCGAAAACGCAAGGCTGCGCGGTGATGGCGCTGACTGGGGTGTTAGAAATGCTCAGCGCGGACTGGTGCAAACCCTTTGTGAGCAGCCTCACGGCTGCCTTGAATTGAGGTGAACAGGGTGAGAGCAGACGC
>JALRLN010000341.1:366-597 GCA_023254445.1 Candidatus Poseidoniaceae archaeon
TCAGCCCTGTTCGTTCCTGAGCAAGGCTCCTGCCTTGATGAACCCTTCTCTGCGCCTTAGCCGACGACCCCGTCACCGACGGCGCGGGCTCGAAGCAGCAGCACAAGGGCATAGGCCACTGCGGTCGCAACAAGCCCGACCCCGAGGGCGGGGAGCACCTCCCAGCCCCGCTGAACGAGCAACGGGAGCACGACAAACAAGGCGCAGGAGGGCAGCACGAGCCACAGCACC
>JALRLN010000342.1 GCA_023254445.1 Candidatus Poseidoniaceae archaeon
GTGGATCATCGAATCGAGCAGGGTGCTGTCACCCATCTTGGTGCCCGAACGCTGGCCCTTGAGGAGCTGCGGTGCGTTGGACATGCTCTCCATGCCCCCGGCGATGATGCAGCGGTGTTCGCCGGCACGGATGGCCGTGGCCGCGAGCATGACGGCCTTCAGCGAGGACCCGCAGACCTTGTTGATCGTCATCGCCGCGGTGCCGACCGGCAGGCCTGCACCCAGCGCGACCTGCCGGGCGGGGTTCTGACCGGCTCCGGCCTGGAGCACCTGCCCCATGATGACCTCGTCCACGATGCCGGACGCAGCGTCGAGGCCGCTGCGCTCGATGACGCCCTTCACGGCGACGACGCCAAGGTCGACGGCCGACATCGACGCGAAGGCGCCCATGAAGCGGGCGATGGGGGTCCGGGCAACGGCACAGAGCACCGGGGTAGGCATGACGCCACGAGCCCGGAGCGGGCCTTGAACCTGTTCAGGCTCCGTCGGTGGGCTTGATGAGGGAGACGCGCTCGGGAGCACCATGGCGAAGGACAAGACCGGCTTCAACCCGGACCGACAGCAGGACGAAATGCGTCACGTTGAGGTC
>JALRLN010000343.1 GCA_023254445.1 Candidatus Poseidoniaceae archaeon
CCCCACCACCGACCCCGGCGAATTCATCGTCCCCGCAAGGATTTGTTCGGGCCTCATCTTCCTCGCCGTCCTCTTGCTGACCGGAGTAGGCGGCACGGTTCGGCCTTATCCAGCCACTCGGCACCACACCGGCCACCACTCATCAGGCCGTCGGCACCGCTCCCGTGGACACCACAACCGTAGGCATCACGGGCATGCACACCGCCCCTCCAGGCCGGGTGGGTCAAGCCGCCGTTCGAGTGGGGGGAGCCGGTCGAGCGGCGGTGGTCGCAGGAGCGGCGGCGGCGGACGCGGGCGCCGTTGATGTTCAATCGCCGTCGGTCCCATCGGTGACGAAGCCTTTCCAGCGGCGCATGTAGGCGATGAAGTCCGGACTGAGGTTGGCTGCTGCGAGCGCTTCAGGCGAGAACGGCGGACGGGCGGGAGCGTAGCTCGCATCGGTCAAGCCATGCGGCCAGTCTGGATGGCCGATGGCCACACGTGCGACGCCGACCATGTCCGCGCCCTCGCCAAGCACGAATGCGACGTCGGCAGCGTCCCAGATGGCGCCGGTCGACAAGAGCGGATAGCCGGCTGGGAGGGCCTC
>JALRLN010000344.1 GCA_023254445.1 Candidatus Poseidoniaceae archaeon
CGGTCTCGTTGGCGTTGGGGATGCCGTCGTCGTCCCAGTCGTCGTCCATGAGGTCACACAGGCCGTCGCCGTTGATGTCAACGGGGATGGACGAGGCGTTGAGCGGGTCGGTCAAACAGTTGACCTCATCGATGTCGCTCCAGTTGTCGTTGTCGTCGTCGAGGTCCTCAATGAGCGGCGGTTCGCTCGTGGAGTTCACGCCCGGGAACAACTCGTCGGGCATGCCGTCGCCGTCCGTGTCGGTGCCCGCTGACGGGTCGAGCGGGAAGGCGTCGGGACCGGCGGTGCAGTTGCTGGTGACCGGAGACACAGGACCGTCACAGATGCCGTCACCGTCCGTGTCGGGGTTGCCCGGCAACGTTCCCACGGGCAAGCCCGATTCGTTGACGTTGTCGATACCGTCACCGTCCAGGTCAAGGTCGTCACCGTCACAAATGCCGTCGCCGTCCATGTCCTCGGGAAGACTGCTGGAGTCAAGCGGGTCGGAGCCACACGCTACCTCGCTCGTATCTGGATAACCATCGCCGTCGTCGTCCTCATCGGCAAACGGAGGCCCGTCCCAATCGTCATCGTTGTCAGG
>JALRLN010000345.1 GCA_023254445.1 Candidatus Poseidoniaceae archaeon
CCGCCGCCCTGGACCAGTTGCGTGTCCCGAGTGGGGCTTTCACCGTCGTGGACGGTTTGAACAATCGCAAGCAGGCTGCTGGCCAGCATCAAAAAGACGATGATGATGGCCATGGAAAGTCGTTGTCGGTCTTCGATGTTCTGCATGTGTTGTTTGTTCAGCATACGGGCACCTCGTAATCAGTCCTCCACCGAAATACCCTATTTGAAAGGCGTGGATTGATTGAGCGCTTCCGTATCACGCCAGCCTTCGCGTATCAACTGCAAAACGACGACATCGCCACAAAAACACGCAGCCCGCAAGCATAGGTGAGGAGAAGAGAAAAGAAGCCCTCCGGGACCTTGGCCCCGGAGCGCCTGTTGTACCCGTCAGAGACGGTTCTTTGACAGACAGTTCGCGTTGTCAACTTCAGAGCTCGAACACGTCGAGGATGCCGTCGTTGTCGTCGTCATCGTCTTCGTGGTCATCGAGGCCGTCGTTGTCAGCATCGAATTGGCCGGTGAGGTCGTTACCGTCGTTGACTTCAAACCAGTCGAGGAGACCGTCGTTGTCGTCATCGGTGTCGGTAAGATCCCAAATG
>JALRLN010000346.1 GCA_023254445.1 Candidatus Poseidoniaceae archaeon
CACCTTCCGATCGACGAGGTCCATGTGTCGACGCTTATTCGTGCCCAAATGACCGCGATGATCGCTCTCTCCGAGCACGGCAGCGGCAAAACCCCGGTCTTCCAGTACCCCTCGGAAGTGGAGGAGGGGATGTCGGAGAACGAAACCCGCATGCGAGAATGGGCGCAAATTCGGGGCGAGGCGGGTCACGATGGCTTGCTGCCCGTCCACGTGGCGTGGCAGCTCAACGAACGCATGTACGGTGACCTTCAGGGCCTCAACAAGGACGCCACTCGGGCCAAGTACGGCGCCGACCAGGTCCACATCTGGCGCCGCTCCTACGACGTTCCACCGCCCAACGGTGAATCCCTTGAATTGACCGCCGCCCGCACGATTCCCTACCTCGAGTCCACGCTGATTCCCGCCATTGACGCCGGCAAGAACGTCTTCGTCGCCGCCCACGGCAACTCCCTGCGCAGCATCATCATGCACTTGGACGGTTTGAGCGAAGAGGAGGTCCTCGGACTGGAGGTCCCCACGGGCGTGCCCATCGTCTACGAACGGACCGAGGGCGGATGGCAAAGGCTGGACGCACA
>JALRLN010000347.1 GCA_023254445.1 Candidatus Poseidoniaceae archaeon
ATGTTTTCGGGCCTCTTCATCGCCTTCTCGATTTGGAAGTACGGTTACCTCAAGTGGCGTTCTGCCGTTGACGAAGGCACCGCTCCACCCGGCTTTGCCGGCTATTTGGGGCTCGGCGTTTCGGCCTTCCGTGACGATTTCATCAACACCGGCGACAACGATTTGGAAGTCGGGCGCTGGTGGGACGTGCTCATCTACATCGCCTTCCCCGTGTTGTTCTTCATTCTCATGTTCTCGTACTTCTCCGACATGATCGCCAACACCCCCAACGTTTGGGACCCCTCCAACCCGAAGGGCTTGAGCATCATCCTGCTCTTTTGGGGCGTGGTGGCGGTGCTCTTCGTGGCGCTGAACCAGAAACTCATCGCCCGCCCGCTGTTCCGAAACGTGCCCGAAGGCGCCGATGCCGACATCTCCATGCTGCCCGGTGGCAGCGACGAACTCATCGGCCAGGTGGGGGACCTCATCGCTGGATTTGAGCACCTCTCCATGGACGGTGCCGTGGACGCAGAATTGGCGGATTGAACGAGGGATGCTCGATGAGCGAGTTGTGGGAGACGCTCACCACGGG
>JALRLN010000348.1 GCA_023254445.1 Candidatus Poseidoniaceae archaeon
GCCGCAGTACACGAGCGGCTTGCCAATGTAGCGGTCGTCGAAGACGATGGCCCCGTTGACCGTGGGGATGCCGGATTCGTTGCCGCCGACGCGCACGCCTGCGTGCACCCCTCGAAGCACGCGGCTCGGGTGGAAAAGGTTCGAGGGAAGGTCGCCCTCCCACTGCGGCGGGCCGAAGCAAAACACGTCGGTGTTCGCGATCGGGCGGGCACCAAGGCCGGTGCCGAGGATGTCGCGGTTGACGCCCACGATGCCGGTCATGGCGCCGCCGTAAGGGTCGAGCGCCGAAGGGGAGTTGTGCGTCTCGGCCTTCATGCAGACGCTCCAGCCGTCCGCCCAATCGATGACCCCGGAGTTGTCGTGGAAGACCGAAAGCAGCCACGGGCGCTCGTCCTGCATCTCAAGGGTGGGCCGCATGATGTGGGTCTTGAACAGCGAATCGATCGTCGCGTCCTCGCCCGTTTCCTCGTCGCGGTGGTGGATGTGGGCGGCGAAGATCTTGTGCTTGCAGTGCTCGCTCCACGTCTGCGCAAGGCACTCGAGTTCCACGTCCGTG
>JALRLN010000349.1 GCA_023254445.1 Candidatus Poseidoniaceae archaeon
GGCTCGGCTTCAACGTGGACCGCGCATGGCTCGAGGCAAACGTCTCCTGGCGCGACTTTGGCACCGGTGTGCGGCTTGGCAAACTCAAGCGCGAGGACGCCACCTCGCTGGTGCTCTACGACGCGGACAGCGACGTCGAGGTGGACGCCTTCATGCCCCATTCCCACCCCGGTGGTGAATGCTACCTCGTGCTCGAAGGCGAGGTGTGGGACGAAGACGGGACCTACCCCACGGGCTCCATCGTCTGGATGGGGCGTGAGACGACCCACACGCCACGCACCCGCGGGCGAACGCTCATCCTCGTGCTTTGGCCTGAGGGCGTCAAGGCCGCCTGATCAGGCGTCCACAGGCTCCGATGCCGGATCGAGGGCGAAGAGCCCCTTCGACAACCTGCGGTCGAACCACCACGCTCCACCCGGGAAGGAAGCGGCGAGGAAGCCGACCGGGACGGTGCGCCAGTCCCACCACCGGTTGACGCCAAGCGTGAGCGCGAACAGGTAGGCCATGAAGAGCGCCCCGTGGATCGGCCCGAGCACTTCCACCATATGCGGCGC
>JALRLN010000034.1 GCA_023254445.1 Candidatus Poseidoniaceae archaeon
ACGAGACACCCAAGGCCAGCAGGATGGGGCCAACGATGATCACCGTCATGGTCACTTCATAATCGGTCCAACCCAAGATCCCCATCGTCCAAAACACGGCGCACAACGTGGGAAGGCCGGAAATGATGACGACCTTCAAGCCCTGAAGAGGACGAATGCCGGTCAATCCAGACTGAAGCACGTCCGAGTGAAACACAAACAGGCCAATGGCCACCAGCACCACCGCCATGGGGAAAATTTCCCAAAACAGTGCGAACGAGAATTCGGTGACCGCGTTCGTGATGGGCACAGGCCCCGTAAGGGTCATGGTCAAACCGAGGTCTTGCCACGTGCACAGGCCGGTTGCGGGGTCGGGGTTTCCGTTTTGATCGAACTGGCACGGCCGCTCCAATGAGGCAATCCTGTCCAATTCCCCTTGGGTTTCCAAGATGACTTCCTTCGGCGTCTTCGCCTCGGTCACAGCGATGGCCATCACAGCACGGTCCAGCAAAGCGTCCTCATCGTCCGCGCACGCCCCGCCCGCCAGGGTGCACGGGTTCGTGTTGCGGGCGAGTTTGTCAAGGCCGGGGGTTGGGCTTCCGTCGTCTTCGTACATTTCACGAACGATGAGGTCGATGGTCTGCTGAGAAGGGATGGACCGAGCACCGCCAAAGGTTGAGTCGGTACCTTCCAGCACGTCGTTCAGCAAGGCGGCCATGTCTCGACTCGCGCATTCGTCGCTGTTGGGTGGGCATCCGACCTCACCCAATTCGGTCACAAGGGCGGAGCGAACGCGTGGAGCACTCGAATTGACTTCCTTGATGACGGTGGACAGCGACAAAATGTAGATCACGTCGTCGTTTTCGCTGTCCGAAATGTACGGGTTAAGCCGTTCCTCGACAAAACTGATTTCCTGAAGAATACGTTGGTCGGTGATGTTGTTGTCCTCGGATTCGATGTAGATGACCATCACGTCCGTGGTCCAATCCTCCTCCACCAACCCAATCAGTGAACTGACCTCGGAACCATCGGGCAGGTACACTTCCATGTCGCCGTTGACGTTGAGTGCAGGCGTCGTCAAATCGTCGTCGAACCTCGTGCCGTCGAGGAAGCCAGACTGCGTGACGAAGAACACGGTCATCGCCAAGAACACAACAACGGTGAACAAAGGAAACCGCGTGATGGCACCGATGGCACCGCTTTGTTGCCATTCACGACGGATGTTGGATGGGGCGTCGAGCACCGCATCAACAGCGGTCTTGGCGTCGAAACTTCGAACGCGCCCTCGCAGGGTCGATGCTCGACGAGAAACGGAAGCGCGTCCTGCCTCCCGGAGGGCCGCCATCCGGCCCTCTCGCGCCCCACTTTCGGGCTGTTGCTTATCGGCCATCGAAACGCCCTCAACTTGACTGCCGCACGCCCGTTTGAAAGGGTGTTGCCACGAAGGGCGCTGGTGAAGACGCTCGATGGGATGGCTTGAAGAGCGGGGACCCGAGGCCCGGATGAAGGGGAGGAGGGAGAACGATGGGGGACCCGAAGCTGCCTGACAAGCGTTGGACCATCGACCTCGAAAAGCGCATCCAAGAGGAACATTATGCGGACCCGGCAAGCTATGCCGCTCGGTACGGGTTCGACCCTCAAAGCACGCGGGAACCCTTCGTCATCGACACGCCCCCTCCCTATCCGTCCGGAACGTGGCACATTGGGGCCGTCGCTCAGTACTCGATGATCGACGTCATCGCTCGAAGCCAACGCTTGCTGGGAAAGGAAGTGTACTTCCCTTGGGGCGTGGATCGGAACGGGATCAACATCGAATTCACCGTCGAAAAAGACACCAAGCGCAAGATGCGTACGTACGAGCGGGGGGAATTCCTTGACCTCTGCAGGGAGACCATCGAATCGTTCACGCAAGCGATGCGGACCACAGCCAAGCGGGTTGGACTCTCCTGTGATTTCGACAAGGAATACCTCACCGACGCGCCCGATTACCGCAGCGTCACGCAGGCCATTTTCATCGACTTGTTTGAGCAAGGGGCCATCGTCGAAGACCTGCGGCCCAACATCTACGACCCCGTGGAAGGGACAACGATTGCCGATGCCGAAGTGGAACGCATCACGCGTGCTACGAAACTGGTTGACGTGCGCTGGAGTGCGGAAGATGGGCGTGACGTCATCATCTCGACCACACGACCGGAGATGATTTGCGCGTGCGGTGTGGTGGTGGTCCATCCAGAGGACGAGAGGTATCGTGACCTGGTTGGCCTTCGGTTGCACCTCCCAATGGACGTCGAGGGACGACCTGCATCCGTCGAGGTCCGAACCCACCCCTCGGTCAAGATGGAGTTCGGTTCTGGGGTCTTGATGGTCTGCTCCTTTGGTGACCAGAACGACGTCGCCGTGTTCCGTGAACTTGGGCTTGAGCCCTTCCAAGCCATCGATCTCGACGGACGAATGACGGCCCTTGCTGGGCCGCTCTCTGGCATGACGGTGCTTGAAGCCCGCGCGCAGGCCATTCAAACGTTGGACGATGCGGGTCGCCTCGCTGGCGTCGTCGAAAAAGAGCAGGAGGTGCCCGTGTCCGAGCGTGGAAAGAATCCTGTCGAAATCATCCTTCTGAAGGAATGGTACGTCCAACAAACCCACGTGCAAGACAGGTTGCGGGATCTGGTCGACGAGGTTGAATTCCATCCACCACGCAACAGGCAATTCTTGCTTGATTGGATGGACAACATCAGCATCGACTGGCCCATTTCCCGCCGTCGGTGGTACCACACCGAGATTCCAATTTGGTACGTGGATGGTGGAAGCAAGGTCGTCGTCCCACCAAAGGGAACCTATGTGCAACCATGGCGGGAATCACCTCCAGCCGGGAGTCGCGTGCTTGACCGTGGCACGAGAGAGGAAGTCGGGCTCTGGGAGGACCTTTCAGGCACCTGGACGGACCTTGAGGGAGAGGAGAAGGTCTTCGACACCTGGATGGATTCGTCCAATTCGAACCTGTTTGTGAGCGGCCTGCTTGAGGACGACGGGCGCTTCGAACGGTGCTTCCCCACCGCCCTCCGTCCACAGGGCAAGGAAATTGTCCGCACCTGGCTGTATTACACGATGCTCAAGAGTGCACTTTTGCTTGACGCCCCCGCGTTCAAGCACGTCTGGATCGACGGGCTCGGCATGGACCCGTGGGGGCGAAAGATGTCCAAGTCCTTGGGGAACGGCATCGACGCCGACAGCGTCCTCGAGTGCGGTGCTGGAGGGCGCACTGGTTCATGGAAGATCAAGGGCCCCGACGGCAGCGTGTCCCTCAAGGCCAACAAGATTGGGAGCGAGTGCTTCCGGCTCTGGAAGGCGTGCGAGGCTCAAGTCGGTGACGACTTTCACATCAATCCTGAGGACATTGAACAGAAGTACTACGGCGTCTTGACCAAGGTGTACAACGTTGCGCGTTTTGCCTCCCAATTTGATGTGCCAACAGACCTTGACACAGTGCCGGAGAACCTCGCAGCAGAAGACATGTGGATCCTTGCCGAGCATGACCATGTCCTGCACACCGCACACGAAGCGTGGGCAGCACTGGACATTTATTCAGCCACGCAGGCACTGAAGAACTTCCTCACCGGCGTCCTGCCAAGCCATTGGCTTGAGATGGTCAAAACACGGTTGTACGACGGCGACAACATCGCGGCGTGGGTGCTGCACCGGATGGTGCGGGATGCACTGACGGCGTTCAGCCCGGTCTGTCCTTTTTTCACCCACCACATCACGACCAGCGTGTACGGAACCTCGGCCGTTGATGTGCGCGCCTTCCCTGCTGCCGTTGGCGCCTCCGGCGCTGAAGGAAGGGACGGTTGGCGGGCCTTCACGTCGAGCATCACGGCCTTCAACAGCACCGTCTGGTCGGCGAAACGCGAGGGGGGGATTGCTCTGAACCAACCGATTCAGGGCCTCGCTGTCCCGGACGAACTGGCGCGGTTTTCAGCCATCCTCACGTCGATGCACAGGCTTGAGTGACGGCACATCGTCGTACCGCATCAGCGTGGTCTGACGCGTGGGCGGGTCTTCCAAGTCACCCAACCGGAAGCCGATCAGCCTCACCGATCGGCCGTCTTCAACCGAGGTTGCAAACAGACGTTCAGCAATCTGGGCGAACACGTCCACATCGTCCATCGCAACGGGGATTGAACGTCGATGGGTATGGGTCTCAAAGCCCGTGTACCGGAGTTTCACTTCGGCCAACCTGCCGACCACCCCCATTTCTCGAGCAGAACTCATCACACGTCCAACAAGGTCCAACAGTCGAGCCATGACCACTTCATGGTCGCGTTCATCCACCTCAAAGGTGCGCTCCTTGCCGATCGAGCGTCGTGACCGCAAGGGACTGACTTCGTCGCTTGTGCTTCCCTCGACGACCGCCAACAGCCACCGAGCAAACCGCTCGCCAACCATTCGACCCAAGGCAAGAGAGCCCAAGGCGTACGCCTCGTCGATGGTTTGGACCCCCCACTCGCTCAATGCTGTGGCCGTGGCCGGGCCGACCCCCGGCAAGTCACGCATCGGGCGCCCTTGGAGGAAGGCGTGCGCGTCGCCGGGCAGCAACCGGAACAGTCCACGCGGTTTCCGTTCTTCGCTGGACATTTTCGCGAGGATCCGTGTTGATGCAAGCCCGAAGGAAGCGGTCAACCCGGTTGCAGTCGCGATGTCCTGTTGCAGGCGTTCGCAGAGCGCCAACCCTGCGTCCCAGTCCCCTCCAACCGCGTCTGTGATGTCAAGGTAGGCCTCGTCGATGCTCGCCTGCTCAAACGGACCTCCGACCTCTCGGAGCACCGACATCACCTGCCGAGAGGCCCGGCCGTACAACCTGTGGGAACCGCGCACGAAGGTTCCCGGTCCGTGGGGCGGGCCTGGGCAACGTCGCCACGCTTCGCTGATCGGCATCGCCGAACGAATGCCGTAGACCCTTGCTGCGTAATTGCATGTGCTGACAATTCCACGCCCACGGCCTTGCCGTGGATCAGCACCAATGATCAGCGGTTGCTCGGGATCAAGGCCCCTGTGCAGGACCTCGACAGCAGCAAAAAAGGCGTCAAGGTCACAGTGGACGAGCAACCTTGGGGCTCCCACGTCACGCCCTTTGTGTCGATGGTGCTTGAGGCCTGCGGGTTCACTTCTCGACAGGGGTCGACCAAAAGCAGGTAGGATGCCCCAATGGACGAACGAGGTCTGGTGAACCCATGCCTGAGATGACGATGGTCGCCCGCGCCGCAGGTCACGTGCGCCCGCGCCGGCCAGGGATTCACCTGGTTCTTGCTGAAGGACGGCACGGCAGGGCGGGGCGGCCGTTGGTCGAAGCGTGGGTCAGCATGGCCCTTGCCTCGGGGCGTGTGGTGCATTGGGTGGACGGCGCGTCTCGCCTTGATCCGGGAAGGATGATCCCCTACCTTCGCCACCTTGGACGTGGGCCCCGCGACCTGCAGCATCTGCACGTGGCCCGCGGGTTCACCGCACACCAATATGCATCGCTCGTGGCGCGTCTTGCGGGGGAGGTCGAAGCCAGCGGTGCGGCCCTCGTGGTGCTTGATGCGCCTACGGCGATGCTGGATGATCCCGAGGTGGGGGGCCGCGAGGGAAGGGACCTTGTGCGGCACCTGTGCCACGACCTCCTGGACGTCGTGGCACGCAGCGGTGCTGTCGTGCTCGTTGTTGGAGCGCGCCACGGCACGGCTCGCCAGCAATGGCGCACTGCACAACTGGCCAGCGTGGCCACGGACGTCCTCACGCTGCGGGGGGACGGGCGCGATGGCGTGCTGGACGTCAGCCGCAACGGAGCCGGTTGGACCACGGTGCAGATCGATGGGCGGTCACGCCTGCCCCTGCAAAGGCAGCCGACGCTGTCCTGCTGGACGCCGGAGGGCCTCGAAGGTCCAGCCAAAGGGGCCCAGAAGCGACCAAGCGGCTCGGTCCAAGCGTCGGAGGTGGACCTCGAGGTCCAGAGCAGGGAAGGGGCCAGCGCCAACCAATTCACAGTCGAGAAGCACGCCCTCATCGTCCGCGTCCACCTCCACGAAGCGAAGACGTGAGCCGAGCGCCACCGGCCACCCGAGCCGTTCCGACCTTCGGAGGGCCCGCTGAAGCGAGGTGACCGCCTGCCGCCCTGCAAGACCACGCTCGACCCTGCGTGCGACAAGCAGGTCGTCCAAACACACATCGCCTCGGACAAGCCGCAACCGGGCGCGTTCATGGGCCTCGAGGAGCACGCCCTCGAGCCTCGATGTGTCGTTCAGGCCGTGGTCAAGAACCCGAGACCGAAGTTCCTCAAGGGCCTCGAGCTGAAAACGACGAACAAAGGGGCTGGTCGAGTGTTGGCGTGCTTCGATGCCGCGCACCTTGACACCGCTTAACCCGCAGCCCCAGTACCGCGTCAAGGCACCCGCCCCGTCGCGGCGACGGGGAAGGATGGCCAGAACCGGGAAGCGCCCTTCAACCTCGAGGGGGACGCCTGTCAACGCTCCAATGTGCGCTGCCAACGCGGCGGCTTCCGACTCGATGGTCGCTGGTGTACGGCCGCTCCGGTCCACCACCCAGAGGCTGTCCACGATGCCATGAACAACCTCCCAGCCATGGCTGCGCGCGGCTTCGACGCCTTGGATCATCACGTCACGGGCCCATGCGCAAATCGCTTCGTGGGCTTCGATCCTGCCGAAACGTGCGTTCCTGTATCCTGTGTATCCAAAGCACGTGACGAGAAGCCACTTCAGGGCCTTCTGACGCCTGTCGGCCTCGTCGCCCGGGGCCGTGCACTGCCGCTTCAGCTGATGGCGGCGCCGAATCAAGGGAGCGACCACCCGCCCAAGCATGCCATGGCGCTGGGAACAAGTGTGAAGGGGCAGCCCTGGGACGCGGAGGCCAGCGGGCGGTGGCCATGACGCGCCCTCAAGGTGCCTTCGGGAGGCCCTGCTCCGAAACCATGTGCGCGCCTCGTCGGGGTCAAGCGGAACGAGCGGCGCATCATCGCTCGGCCGGCAGCACGTGCAGCCGAGGGTCTCGGGTGAGATGTTTCGTGTGGCGATGATGCTTGGGTAGAGGCTTGCGAAGTCAAGCTCGACCACCTCGGCATGCACCCCGGGATGCGGGTCAAGGTGCAGGCCGCCGCGGTCAGCGTGCAGCAGGTCCCACCCCGTGCTCGTGTCTTCTGGCCGGTTCTTCCGCCACGGCACGAGCACACCGTCCTGAAGCACGGTTTGGATCTGAATGGCGCTGATGACCGCTCCCGGAGAGCGACGGGCCACGGCATCAAGGGTACGCCCCGAGGACGCACAGAGTTCCACCAGCCCCGGCAGACCCGCTTCGCGTCCGAGAAAACTCGTGCTGAGATCGATGTGCACACGGCCCTCAAGCCGATGGTGCCCGCCTCGACGAAGGAGCCGCCCATAGGAGTGAACGGTTGTGCGGCGTGTTGGTGCGGGAAGAGGAGCCTCGGTACGCCCCAACACCAACGGCACAGACCACCCATCGGCAAGGCCTTGCAGGGCAGGAAAGAGGTGGGCGTCCCCTCCGTCGGTCAACACGATGTCCGGGTCCTCTGCCCGCACGAGGTTCAGCAAGCGCTGCAGATCATCGGGCCCGTTCAGGAGCACCGACAGATCGGGCCCGTGGGGCGTGAAATCCACCGCATCCACAACGCGAACCACGGCACCTTCGAGGTGACCGTCAAGCATGGGGCCCCGCCACTGCCCCTCCATCCGAAGGACGCGCATGTCCGCAAGCACCTCGGGGGTTCCCCCCTCCTCCCATGCATCGCCACATGGTCGAACGCCCCCAAAGAGACGGAGGTTGTGCTCACCCAGCCATGCCTGCACCGGTTCGACATCGACCGAATGGAGCACGTGATGCCGATGCAGGCCACGGTCGTCGATGGTACGCGCGAGACGAAGGCGGTCCCGAGGGCGTTCCAGCAGGATTTCCAACACAGGGGAAGGGGCTGTGGCCTCCAAGGAGGTGCGCAGGTTCACCTCGCGGGAGTGGAGGATGCCATGATGAAGGCGAACCTCTGGTTGGTCGAGCCAGACCGACAGGGCCCGAAGGCGCTCCGCAGATGCCTCCACATGGAGGACGCACGGGGCACGCACCCGATGCGGCCTCGCCTCCCCTCCAACCGTTCGGAGCCAGACGACAAAGGACCCTGTTCCGTCGTCGTGCACGTCAAGAAGCCAGACGTCAGACGGCATCGCCTTCCACCCGCCGTTCAAGGGCTTCAAGACGAACCCAAGCCTCGAGGAGCGCCGTCAGCAGCAGAGCCGTCCACGGGTCATGCGCAGGAAGCATGCCCGCTACACCGCGACGGTTCCTGAGGTGAGCGACCATTCGATCGAGCACCTGCCCCTCATCGTGGGGGAGCAAACGACGGTACGGCGTCAACGCGTCAAGCTCTTCGTCCACCCTCGTTCGCCACGTTGGTACGCTCCGGCCCATGCCAAAGGGGGAACAGGGAGGGCCCCCCATCATCACGGAGGGAGGGGGCGCTGAATGAGAAGTGAACCTCAGAGAACGTCCCGGTTCACCACGGTGGAGCAGGTCCCCGATGCCAGTGTTTGGAGCACGGCGTTGACGATGTCCATGCCAACACGCCGCTGTGCTTCGAGGGTGGAGGCTCCGATGTGCGGGGTCCCGAGGAAACGTTCGTGCTTCAGCAAGGGATGGTCAGGAGCGAGCGGCTCATGCTCGAACACGTCGAGGGCGAGGCTGGAAAGGACACCTGCATCCAGCGCTTCAGCCGCATCGCCTTCGTGCACGAGGCCCCCTCGGGCGCAGTTGACCACGTGGTTGCCGCAGGCAACACCATCAGCGCCAACGCCCGGCATCATGGCAAAGCGAGCCGCGTTGGCCAGGTGCCGCGTCTCGTCGGTCAAGTTGCAGTGCAGGCTGATGTGGGTGCAGGCTGCGAAGAGGCTGTCGAGGTCGGCGTGAAGGTGCACGGCGGGTGCGATGTCAACGCCATCGGGAAGGTACGGGTCGTAGGCATGGACCTCCATGCCGAGCCCGCTCGCCGCCTGCGCCACGCCGCGAGCGATGCGGCCGTAGCCGACCAGACCGAGACGTTTTCCCGCAATCTCGGTCCCGGTTGCCTGCTTCTTGATCCAGCGGCCGTCACGGAGTGCACGATCGGAGGGGCCGACAAGCCGTGCAGAGGCGAGGAGGTGCCCCACCGTCAATTCCACCACAGACCGAGTTGAGGCCCCGGGTGCGTTCACAACGCGAACGTTGGCGGTGGTTGCTGCGGCGAGGTCGATGTTGTCGACGCCAACACCGGCTCGACCAATCACGCGAAGCGAGGGGGTCGCGGCCATGACCTCCGCTGTCAGTTTGGTCGCACTGCGCACAATAATGGCGTCCACCCCGTTCAGGACACCGCTCGCGAGGGCCGCCGCATCGTGGTGTTCAACCAGGAGCGTGGCCCCAGCCGATTCAAGCACGTCCAAGGCTTCGTGGTGCAGTCCGTCCGTGATGGCAATGCGCATGAACCCGGCTCAAGTGGGCGGGCCATCAAGGTTGCATCCGATGCTTTGACGGTGGGGAGGTCCACCATGAGCCATGGCGACCGGCATGGAGGCTCTTGCTTCCGCCGTGGGCCTGCTTCTGGTCCCCGTGCTGTTGGCGTTGCCGCTGCGGATTGGCTGGCAGGTGCTGGTTGGTTCGAGCCTCGACACCATGTCCTACCGAGCGGACGTGCGACGCATCCTGCACGCGGGCATGCCCTTGGAAGCCTTCCGCGTCGCGCTGGACGACCGCGCGCGTGAATCGGGCATCACGCCACAGCGGCAGCGCCTGTTGGAAGCCGATACGCTCTACCCACTCGGTTTTGCGCACTTCATTCTCCTCCCGGCGCTCTTCATTTTTCCAATCGCGCTCATGCTGGCTGCCCCGGTCATCCTGCTCGCCTTCCCCGTCTTTTGGCTGGCTGAGTTCATCCTGATTCGCCGTCAGGTCCTGACGCTGATCTTGGACCTCATTCGGCGAACCACGAACTGGCAAATCGTCCACATCCCACGCTCGCACGAAACGACCGAAGCCTCGAGGGAGCGCGTCATGGAACTCTCCCATCATCTTCGGTTCTTCCATGGAGCACCCCGTCTTGCCTTTCTGGGCCTGTTTGCGTGGTTGATCATCCACTGGGCCTTGCGGTTGAACCACTTTGGGCTTGAACTCCTCATCACCACCATGCTCTACGTGGTGCTTCTCGCGGTTGTTGGTGTCGTGACCGCTGCGTTGGAGACGGACTTGGTCTGGGCCGATCCTGCAACGGCCAACATCACGCCAATTGCCATTTGGTTGGATTCGATGCTGAAACCCGTGGTTGGTTTCGGACTCGTCCTCTTGCTCGCCCGTTCGATTGCAGAAGAAGTGCGCAACGGGAATGCCGTGCTTTTCTCCGCGTCCGTCATTGCCGTGATCTACGCAGCAGCGCTGGTTGGATTCGCCTACCAGTGGGGGTACGCCTTGGCCAAGGGGCGAAAGGTCAGAACTGAATTTGAGGAACAGGCGATGATCCGCTATGCTCCGCTCATCTCGTACGACCTCACGAGGTCGGAGGGCCGCCTTGTGTTTGGTGCACGAATGTCGATGGCTGAACGGAGGGAGGTGGCCAGTGAACTCGTGACGGGTGGCATGACGTTCGCGGACCTCGAGGCCTTGCCTCGTTCTGAAGAGGGCGGGCAGATTCCTCGCCGACCGAACGTGTGACGCTCAGCCTTCAAGTTCGGCGTCCACGACGTCCTCTTTCGTTGGAGGAAGCAGACGCGGAGCATCGATCCTGGACGCGCTTAGCGCATACCCGGCTCCAACGGCTCCGACAAGCATCAGCACGAGGAGCATCAGGGAAGCACCTGCATGCTCTGTGAACACCGAGAACAGGGCCGAAAAGAACCCGTCGTCGTCTCCCTCATCGGCGTTGGCGATCAACCCTGCCGCGAGCGCCGCGACGGCTTCTTGATCGAACACGGGTCGGGTGAAGGTCAGGCGACCGTCCATCTCGCTGCTGTATCCTGCTGAGGGCGTCGTGGGGTCGAGGTCCGTGTAAGTGCCCGACCGTTGCTCAAAGGCAATGTCTCGTGGCTCGCTCAGGTCCAGCGTGAGCACAACATCAACCGTGTAGGGGATGCTGGCCTCAAAGAACTCAGGATCGTCGAGGAAACCCCACAACACGACGGCTTGGCCTTCCACATCGAATTCCGTCCACGTGCCCCAATGTTCTGGGTCGACGTCCAAGGTGTAGGTCCACGTGTCACCGGACCGCTGACCCAATCCCTGTGCATCGTTGTTGCCGTCTTCGCCCATGTCGATGCTGAGTTGAAGGCCACCCACCTGCCCAGTATCGAGGTCCCATTCGGTGGGCACAAAACTGGCCACGAGCCTGGTCGTTCCGTTCGGGATGAAGACGTGATGGGCGTCGTTGGTGGTGTACACGGCCCCGTTCTGTCCGTTGTTGAAGTGGTTCCAATCGCCCTTCCACTGATGCCGAACACGGTCGGTGTCGACGGGGATGCTGCGTTCGTCAAGCATGGCGCCGTAGATCTCCCATGCATCCCAAACCGTGAATTCGGGGTGGTCGATGAAGCCGTCAAGGTCAGGGTCGCGAAGGAGGTGGAGGGTGCGCGCAAGCGCCATGGCCTCGTCAACATCCACCAGCCCGTGCCCTACGCGCCAATCGTGGCAACCTCCCGTGGCCGACCGATAACACGCAGCGGGAATGTCGTTGCACGAGTCTTCGTCGTTCCCGTCTTCGCAACTGTTGGCCATCCCCTCATACCGGGCCGTGAGTTCGAGGATGAGTTCAACCTCATGCACCTTCGACCAGTTTGCCTCGTTCCAGTCGTCGAACTGACCGTAGGCCGCTGCTCCAGCGCCCATCACAAGGCTGCCCCCCTCGTCATGGTCGTCGCTGTGGTAGGACGCTGCACGAAGGGACGGGGCCACATCAAGCAGCAAGCCCGCGACGCCGCCAATGTGCGGCGTGGCCATCGAAGTACCGGAGATGGCCATGTAGTACAGGTCACCCTGCGTCCTTGTGGAGGCGTCAATGGCCGTCCCACGAGGCGCCGTGGCCCAAATGTCACGACCGGGGGCGCCGAGGTCTGGCCACGTGTGCTGCTGCGCCATGCATCCCCGCGAAGAAAACGACGTCACGGCCGTTCCATCGTGCGTCAGGGCCGCGATTGAAATGGCCGAAGGGGTGTTGGCATACACGTTGGTCCTCAGGTCGCCGGAGCACTCACCACCAGATCCTCCAGAATTTGAGGCTGCAAAAATCACAGCAACGCCGTGGTCATACGTGAGCATGTCCGTGAGTCGAGCGATGACGCCTTGAGGGTCGTAGTCACCGTCCGTCCCCCACGAGTTTGACACCACCCGAATGTGGTACTCGTTTGCACCAGGACGCGAGTGTTCGTACGTCCATTCCAAGCCTTGCTCCGCTGCAAAAATGGAGGCACCATCGCCGGTCCCAAGGGCGATCAGTTGGGCACCCTTCGCCACACCTGCGCGACGACCTGCTGACGCATCGCCGTTCCCTGCGATCGTCCCACCAACGTGCGTGCCGTGGCCCGACGACGTATCCGAGTTCCTCGTTTCCACCCACGTTTGGCCGTTGAATTTCGCTGAGTACAGTGTCTTGTCCCCTGCCCATGGTTCGAGGTAATCGTAGTCCGGATGTCCTGCATCAACACCCGTATCGAGGTCGACGATGGCCGTGCCGTCACCGTCCCATTCGCTGAAACCAAGATCAAGGTCGTACGCCACGCGACCATCGGGCTGCACGACCACACGGTGCCATGCGTCAACAGCGTCAATCACGTGAACGGTGTCGTGCATCATGGCCCCGACCTCGCCCTCAGGGGATCCTCCCCACTCTGAGGGGAGGTAGAAAAATTCCAGCGGCCGATCAAGTTCCATGTAGCGAACAATGCCGTTCGTGCTTAGACGACGGAGGTTCATGTCG
>JALRLN010000350.1 GCA_023254445.1 Candidatus Poseidoniaceae archaeon
CGCGAACCTTCCCTTATCCTTGGGGAACACCGCCGCGTCCTCCGGCCACGGCCAGCCGCCGAACTGCGTCCTCTGGTAGTCCGAAAACGCCTGCATGATCTCCTCCCTGGTGTTCATGACGAAGGGCCCGTGCTGCGCCACCGGCTCCCCGATGGGCCGTCCCTGCAGCACCAGCAGCGACGCGGACGCGGACGCGGACGCCGGGACGGCAATCTTCGCCTCGGCGCTCGCGTCCATCTCAATCGCGGATTTGGCCGGAATCTCTCTCGCGTCAATCGCCACGGCGTCGCCTTCGAAGAAGTACGCGTACCTGTTACTCAAGGCGCCGATCTTGGACGGCGGGAGCGTGAAGGTACCGCCCGGGTGGACCGTGATGAAGTAGACGGCGACGTCGTTGTTCGCGTCGGCGGCCCACGACGCGGGCGGGGGTTTCTGACCCGCGCATCCGTTTAATTCACCGGCCCACACCACGAGCTCGTACCCGGCGGTCGCGTCCGTCACGCTCTGCACGTCCTCGGCCCAGTGCATGACGAACGCGGTGTCGACCATCTTG
>JALRLN010000351.1 GCA_023254445.1 Candidatus Poseidoniaceae archaeon
ACACCACGGTGCCCTCCACCTCGTCCACGATGATGCGGTCACCGGTGTCAAAGGGTCGGTCCAACGAGAGCATGAACGAATTCATGATGTTCCCCAAGGTGTGCTGAACGGCCAAACCGAGGATGATGGAGAACACCGCCAGCGAAGCCAGAATCCCCGAGAGGTCGAGGTTCAGTTCATCCGCCACGAGGAAGATGGCCCCCACCCAAACCAGCAATCGAGCGAGGAAAATGATGAGCGGGTTGGAGCCCTCCACCACGGCGCTGGAAGCTTTCCAACACCGATTTCAGGACGACCTTGACCGTCGATGAAAGGGCTGAAGCCGCCAGCAAAATCATGGCCGTGTTCGTGTAAATCTCCGTTGTCACTGCCAAATCGGCGTGCAGCCACATCAGGCAGACTTGGATCGCAGCGATGACCGAGGTGAGGAGGATCCTCGACCCGACCACGTCGATGAGTGCATCGTCCCAAGCGGCTTGAGATTCACCCGATATTTTTCGAGCGAGCCCCAAGACGATGCGGTCCATCACCAACCACACGAAC
>JALRLN010000352.1 GCA_023254445.1 Candidatus Poseidoniaceae archaeon
GTCAAAAGATTTGAGTGCTGAAAGCGCATCTTCTGTGACATCGTTGACGGACATGTCATCACCAGACTGTTGTTGAATGCGGATCATCGCAACGTGCTGATCATCATCAAAATTGGGATCAAATATTTCTGAAATGCTCACATCCCCAAGGTCCATAACCGAAAGCGAATCTCGATAGGCCCCAACATCCACCGCTTGGGTGCTCTGGGTGCGAATTGTGGTGCCCCCAAGAAAATCTATGCCAAAATTCAACCCTTGAGTAAGCACCGATCCAAGCGACAGGATCAACAACACCAACGACAGCCCGACCCAAAGGCGCAACTTTGAAAAGAAATCGAAATTAGTCTCAGAGCGAACCAGTTTCAAGCGCATGTCTATACCTCCAATGTTCTTGGACGGCGGCGTTCAAACCACATGATCACCAATAGGCGGGTCACAAAAATCGCCGTAAAGACAGATGTCAAAATACCAATGCCCAGCGTTATCGAAAATCCGCGCACAGGGCCTGACCCCATCGCAAATAGAATGACCGCCGTGAT
>JALRLN010000353.1 GCA_023254445.1 Candidatus Poseidoniaceae archaeon
ATTCCGTGGCCAGGCCGCCTTCGAACGGCGGCAGGTCGGTCATCGACGGAAGGTCGGGCATGCTTGGAAGGTCAGGCATGGGTTTCTGCTCGCCTGCGAGGCGCTCCCAATCGTCCTGAGCGGCAAGGGCTCCACCTGCACCACCGCGCCGTCGCAGCGTCAGGAGGAGGCTCACCACGAGCAGCAGCGCGAGGACGCCACCGAGGGAGGTCACCATGGTGTCGTTGACGCCCTGCACCAGGTCGGCGTTGTCGCCGACGCCGTCCCCGTCGGTGTCCACCGAGGCCGACGGGTCGTAAGGGAAGTCGTCGACGAGGTCGGGGTAGCCGTCGTTGTCGTCGTCGGGGTCCTGGTTGTCGCCGATGCCGTCCCCGTCCGCGTCGCCCCACTCAGAGGGGTCGAGCGGGTACTGGTCGAGGTCGTCGGGCACGCCGTCGTCATCGTCGTCCCAGTCCTGGTTGTCACCCACCCCGTCGCCGTCGGTGTCCGCCCACTCGGTCGGGTCGAACGGGTTCCAGTCGCCCGTGTTGTTCACC
>JALRLN010000354.1 GCA_023254445.1 Candidatus Poseidoniaceae archaeon
CGCCAGTCTTTGCGCCGAGTCCATCAAAGGCTGAATTAAACATACGAATAATCTCAGCGCTTTCATTTGAAACAATTGTGTTTTGTTTTTTGTCCCAGAGTACGGGCACTGTAACGCGCCCCGAGTAGAGGGGATCAGCCGTTGTGTAAATCTGGTGCAATCGTGTCGCATTGTGCAGCGGGTCCGCAATGACACCTTCTCCAGTTTCAAACGTCCATCCTTCGTCCAACATCAGCCAATGAACGACGGAATAGCTAATCATCTCCTCCAACCCTTTGAGAATACGAAAGATCATCGTTCGATGCGCCCAAGGGCAGGCATGCGACACATAGAGGTGATACCGGTCTTTCTCTGCCTGAAATCCGCCTATGCCACTTGGTCCGGCAGACCCATCCTGCGTGATCCAATTTCTAAATTGGCTCTCGTTGCGCACAAAGCGCCCTCCGGTTGAGGCGGTATCATACCATTGATCCACCCATTTTCCGTTTTGTAACAAACCCATAGAAGGTATCTTTCAAGTTAATAATTTGCG
>JALRLN010000355.1 GCA_023254445.1 Candidatus Poseidoniaceae archaeon
TGCGAGTTGCCACGGTCGAACTGCCGATGTGCGGCGCAACTTCTACGTTGGGCAACGTTAGAAGTGGATGGTCAGTAGGAACCGGTTCTTGCTCAAACACATCGAGTCCAGCCGCTCCTAATCTTCCATTTTTTAGAGCTTCATAAAGAGCTTGCTCATCCACTAAACCGCCTCGCGCTGTATTCACCAAAATCGCATCTGATTTCATTAAAGCTAGCTCTTCTGCTCCAATCAAATACTTCAATTCTGGTGCAAACGGAAGCATAATGACTAAGAAATCTGCCTGTTTTAATACATCTTCCAGTTCATGATAGGTGGCTCCGATTGCTTGTTCCGCTTCAGGTTTCTCCGAGCGATTCCAGTAAATCACATTCATATCGAACCCTTTCGCACGACGTGCTACCGCTTGTCCAATGCGTCCAAATCCTAGAATTCCAATGGTCGCGCCACTCAGTTCTTTCCCAGCAAGCTGCAGTAAGGACCAAGACTGCCAATTCCCTTCTCGGACTTCTGCACTCGCAGCGCTAAGTTT
>JALRLN010000356.1:0-259 GCA_023254445.1 Candidatus Poseidoniaceae archaeon
CCAGTATCAATGTGGGGCCATCCCAGCTCTGCTGTTCGGCTTTGGCCACAATATCGTCAAGAGTGCCGATCAATATAAGCTGAGTCGGTAGGGTCGCATTTTGGATAAGAGCAATCGGCGTTGTCGGCTCTCTGCCAGCATCGAGCAAGCGCGCGACGACGCTATCGAGCGCCTTTAAGCCCATATAAACGACTAGGGTCTCATCAGCAGAGCCGCAATCCTCGAGAGTCAAAACCGGTGTGTCTTGCTTTAAATACCC
>JALRLN010000356.1:269-530 GCA_023254445.1 Candidatus Poseidoniaceae archaeon
TGATTGGGCGTAGTCCCGATGCGTTAAAGGAATGCCCGCATAGCAGGCAGCGCCCGCCGCCGACGTTATACCTGGAACGACCTGAAATGGCACGTCGTGCTCGGCGAGTAACTCGAGCTCTTCTCCACCTCTGCCAAAAATGAAAGGGTCACCCCCCTTAAGTCTGACGACTTTGAGGCCTTGTTGGGCAAGCTCGAGCAGAGTGTGATTGATATCAGATTGAGCGACAGCGTGCTGATCTCTTTGCTTGCCGACGTAAAT
>JALRLN010000357.1 GCA_023254445.1 Candidatus Poseidoniaceae archaeon
GGGGTGGGACGCGAGCCGCATCAACGTCCTCGTGGACTTGACCACCGTCACCACGCACATGAGCATCAACCAGCTTCGCGGGCGTTCCTTCCGTTTGGACAAGCACTGGCCGGAAAAGGTCGCCAACAACTGGGACGTTGTGTGCGTGTTGCCCGAATCAAACCTCGGCGATTCTGATTTCAAGCGCTTCAAACGCAAGCACACGAACCTCTACGGCGTTTGCGACGACGGCGCGATCGAGATGGGCGTGGGGCACGTTCATCCTGGCCTCACCGAGCGAGAAGCCGATTCAGTCGTCGCTGAATCGATGGCAGCGGTCAACGAGGAGATGCTCGTTCGCTCCCGCAACCGCGAGCGTACCCGAGGCCTCTGGGGCATCGGCGAGCCGTGGACAGGTGAAGCCAAGCAGGCCATCGAGGTGGCCAAACTCGGCGGCGGGGGAGGATTCCCGACGACGTTGAAGGAGCCGGATCCTGCGTGGAACGAGTCCTCCCTCGTGATGCTCATCGGGAAGGTCGTGGTTGAAT
>JALRLN010000358.1 GCA_023254445.1 Candidatus Poseidoniaceae archaeon
GCGCTGCGCCCACGCCGCCAGAGGCGCCAGCCACAACTGCGGATTCATCCGGAGTTTCCGTCATTCCCCGATCAGCCGACGGGACCGGGCGGCGGTCAAGCGAAAGCTTGCCGCGGGGCCAGAGCCCGCTTCACAGAGAGCCGCTTCACGACACACTGGACAACCTCCCGTTCCGGGTGTGTCCTGATGAGTCCGGCCCAAGAAAAACAACAAGCCGGGACGAGTGAGGAAACATGTCGAACCGACCGAGCCATATCCGGCTCAACTCCCACCCCGGCGCGGGGACTGCATCGCGCTTTCCGATCCACTGGGGCGCCACGACCGCCCGCGAGCGGGGGCCGGTGATCGGCACCGTGAACGCGGGAGCCGACCGCAACGCCATCGGCGCCCACGGCGGGGCCTACTCCGTCTATCGTGCCCTGGCGGTCTCGTCAGGCGCGATGAGCGCGACCAACCGGCCGGACCTGACCAATACGTCGCCCACGGCCGAGATGGGACCGTTCCCGCAGTGGACCGACCCCGGC
>JALRLN010000359.1:0-239 GCA_023254445.1 Candidatus Poseidoniaceae archaeon
AGGGGAAGGGGATGCACGTCCGCTGACCAGGCGTGCAGCCGGTCCTGCCACCGTTCGGTGTTGTCGCCGTGGGCGTGCAGCACGAGCGTCGGGGCTCGGCGAACCGCCCGTTCAAGGTGCTCGGCGCCGTCGAGGTCGCCGGGGCCGGCACGTGGGCGCGGGAGGTCGCGGCGGCGCTGCGGGGCATCGGGGTCTCGTGACACGGGCGCCTGCGGCGCGCGCTCCTCGACCCGCCAGGG
>JALRLN010000359.1:249-522 GCA_023254445.1 Candidatus Poseidoniaceae archaeon
GGCTGGCCATCGCCCGGGCGGTGCTCGGCGACCCAGCCCTGCTGCTGCTCGACGAGGCCACCAGCGCCCTCGACGCCGAGGCGGAGGAGGAGGTGCAACAGGGCGTGGAGCAGGCGATGGCCGGCCGCACGGTGCGTCCCCGTCGAGCATCGTGCAGGCGGCTTCGGCGCTGGCACGGTCGGCGTCCAGCGACCACCCAAACGCAGCACGCACCTCGTCCTGCACGTCAAGCACCGACCGCACGACGGGGCCAAGCACACCCCCACGCGGGGG
>JALRLN010000035.1 GCA_023254445.1 Candidatus Poseidoniaceae archaeon
GTGCCGGTGAGGGTCATCACCCCCCTCGGCCGACTCGGCTTGACGTCCTTGGCGATGGACAGCGCATGCTTCGCACTGGAGTTCTTCACCGAGTACTTCGGCATCCCGTACCCTGGGGACAAGGTGGACCTCATCGCCATCCCTGACTTTGCCTTCGGCGCGATGGAGAACCTCGGTCTGGTCACCTTCCGTGACACCGCGTTGCTTGTTGACACCATGACGGCGTCGCAGACCGAAATGCAGCGGGTGGCGCAGGTGGTCAACCACGAGTTGGCGCACATGTGGTTCGGCGACCTTGTAACCATGGCGTGGTGGGAAGGCATCTGGTTGAACGAGGCCTTTGCGACGTTTATGGAGACCATCTGCACCGATGCGTTCCGCCCTGAGTGGAAGATCTGGGAGGGCTTCATGCAAAGCCGCGAGGTGGCGCTGAACACCGACGGGCTGCACAGCACGCGGCCCATCGAGTACGAGGTCATCACGCCTGCAGACGCCACCGGCATGTTCGACATCCTCACCTACGTCAAAGGCTGCGCTGTCATGCGAATGCTCGAGCAGTGGATCACCCCTGACGTCTTCCGGGACGGTGTGCGCATCTACCTCAAGCGGCATGCGTACGGAAACACCGTCACCAACGACCTGTGGGTGGCCCTTGAGGAAGCCTCTGGCCTCGACGTGGGCGAGGTGATGGACACGTGGATCCTCCAAGGGGGCCATCCGCACATCGAGGTCTGCGAAGGATGTGCCCGCCAACGGCCCTTCAGTTACCTCCCGCCACGTCCCGACTCGGCCATCGGTGAGTTCTGGCACGTTCCCGTACACACACGCAGCCTTGACGGTGGGCCAACCACAACATGCATGCTGCGAGCAGAGGACGAGGGCCTCGAGGTTCCGGAAGGCCACCTCGTGAACGCAGGTGCCGTCGGCGTGTACCGCACCACCTACGGTGCGAACGAGATCGTTGAACTCGCCGCGCGATTGACCGACCTGACGCCGATGGAACGGGCTTCGCTGCTCGCAGACGCATGGGCAGCAGCATTGGTCGGTGAGGCCGAGCCGTCCGACGTACTCCGGCTTGGACGAGGCTTGGTCACGCTCGACGAGCCGTCCACCTGGGCGACCCTCAACACCGCCCTCGCCCTGCTGCATCGCATCGGGGACGAGGCCGGTCGCGCCGCCATCGCCGCCTACGTGCAGGACGTGCACGGGGCTGCCTTCGAGCGGATCGGATGGGACGCGACGGAGGGTGAAGGTCCCGAAGTAGGCGAAATGCGCGGCATGCTCGTTCAGATGCTCGGATTGCGCGCGAAGAACGAGGGCGTCATCGCCGAGGCGATGCGGCGCTTCATGGCCGACGACCTCAGCGGCGACGTGGCTCGGCCTGCCACCGCCGTGGCGGCCGCACAAAATCCAGCCGGACTTGAGGCCCTGCTGGACGAACGCCGAGCAGCCGCCAGCACGCCACAGGACGAACAACGCCTGCTGTTCGCCCTTGCCTCCGTCCCCGATCCTGACGTCGCGGAACGCACGCTTGAACGCTGCTTCACCGAATTCCGCACGCAGGATGCCCCCTACCTGATTGGCGCCATGATGACCAACCGGCACATTGCTGAGCAGGTCTGGCGCGGCGTGACCGCTCGTTGGGACGAGGCGCAGAACCGCTTCCCTGCCAGCGCGCACGCGCGGATGCTTGGTGGCGTGTCCTACCTGTGCACAGAGCCATGGCACGAACACGACATCAGGGCCTTCCACGACGCCAATCCGCTCAAGGTCGGGCAACTCACGCTCAACCAAACGCTCGACCGTCGTGATGTGCACGCGTCCTTCGCGGCCCGGGTGGGGAGCGTCTCCAGCCTCTTTGACTGAGCGAGTGAACCATCCACGCCCGCGACAATGCATTACCGTCAGCGACACAAGCGAGTGGTGCTGGTGAGAGTGGACGTGGCGAGATTTGAACTCGCGGCCTCTTCGTTGCGAACGAAGCGATCTTCCAACTGATCTACACGCCCTGGTGCAATCCCGGGGCGAAGCCCCGCCCTCTTAGCCCTTCCGTCAAGGCTGGTCGGGGCACTCAGGCGAAGTTCGCCGAGGCGAAATCCCAGTTCACCACGTTCCACCACGCCGCGAGGTAGGCGGGACGAGCGTTTTGGTAATCGAGGTAGTAGGCGTGCTCCCAGACGTCGCAGGTGAGGATGGGCGTGACGCCCTCGGTCAGGGGGCAACCAGCGTTGCCGGTCGTCGTGATGCTGAGGTGGCCGTCCGCGTCCTTGACGAGCCAAGCCCAACCGCTTCCGAACTGCCCACCGGCCGCCGCGTTGAACTGCTCCTTGAAGGCCTCCAAGGAGCCAAAGGCGGCATCGATGGCAGCCGCGAGGTCACCGGAGGGGGCGCCACCGCCGTTCGGGCTCATCGAGTTCCAGTAGAAGGTGTGGTTCCAGGTCTGCGCGGCGTTGTTGAACATGCTTGCGGGGCCGGAGGTCATGATGTCCTCAAGCGAGGCCGTGGCCCATTCACTACCCTCCGCTGCGGCGACGAGCTTTCCGTAGTAGCCCATGTGGTGCTTGTCGAAGTGGAAGGAGAGGGTC
This sequence comes from Candidatus Poseidoniaceae archaeon, assembly GCA_023254445.1. Lineage (GTDB taxonomy): Archaea > Thermoplasmatota > Poseidoniia > Poseidoniales > Poseidoniaceae > MGIIa-L3. The sequence goes on from JALRLN010000035.1 coordinate 2,586, forward strand.
TTCTCCGAGATGTGGGGCTCAAGGGCATCGTGTGCGTAGGGCAGGCTCGGGGTGTCCATGCGCAAAGCAGCCGGAAGGTGCTTTTCAACGTGTGTGCCCCGGCGGAGCATCGCTCACGACGATCAATCGTCGTCGTCGTCCTCGTCTTCGTCGTATTCATCCTCGTCCATCGAGGCGTCGTGTTCTTCCCAGAGATCGTCGTCTTCATCCACGAAGGCCCCTTCACCGTGGTCGATGGCCGTACGCTGAGCGATGGTCGCCACCGTACCGAGGATGACGATGCTGAGGATGGTGAACATCCACGCCAGGGGGTTTTCACGGTAGGAGTCCTTCCATGCAAATCCGGTGGCATATGCTACCTCAACACCGTGCTCGGCCACGTTGTCCTCGTCGTTGGCCTCGAGGACGGCGTTCTCTTCGTCAACCACGACACGAATGCGGTCCACGTCCTCGGCCTGCCACGACACGGACAGCACGATCTGCTCTCCGCTTGGAAGGCCAGACACAGCCCGGCGCTGGAACGGTTCGCTGGCGTCGCCCGCGTAGAAGGCGACGTTGAACGACGTGTTGGTGGTCCCACCAACGTTCTCCACCGCGACGTCGATGTCAACGCGCACGCGAGGAGCGATGTGGTCGTCGGAAAGCGAAATGGACGCGACGCGCAGTTCTGGACCGACCGCGCCCAAGCGGACCCATTGACGCTCGAAGTCAACGTCGTCCTCGGCCAGTTCCGGAATCGGACTTGCTTCTGAGTTGGAGACCACGGGGAAATCGTTGCCTGCTGCATCGTACCCGGTGATGAAGAATCCAACGAAGTCGCCTTCACGAGGCTGAATCGCACCGCCTGCCGTGAGGTCAACCGTGCCCGTCCAAGTCACGATCATGCCGTCTTGGCGCATGCCGAGCGGGCTGGAACCTGCTCCGATGGTGATGGTCCGCGTGGCGTCACGCATGACCCAATGAACGGTCTGCACCGAACCGGTCAGGTCTGCATCCTCGGAACCAAGGAACTCCACGGGGACCGAACTGAGGTCGTTTTGCGCGGAGACGTCGATCACGTTCAGCGGCGTCACCCGACGGGTCACGCGAGGCGCGGCATCGTCCACCAGCACCCGCAGTGTCGTCGACACCAGCGTTCCTGTCATGTCTTCGCCCCGGCCTGGGATGTTCGTGATGGAAATCAGGCAGGTCCGCGTTGGAGACGATTGCAAGGTGGTCGCCGAAGAGAGGGGAACTTCAACTTCGTAGCCTCCGTTCTGGGTGAGGGACCCGTCGGACCAGATCTTCTCACCGTCGAAGACATCGACGAGAATGCCGAGGTCACGCGGGGCGGCGATGTCGGACCCTTCGTAGACCACCCTGCCGGTGAAGGAGAGGCGGTCGTCCTTTCGCACGCGGGTTCCGTCCGCAACAGGTCCAGTTCGGGGCTCACTGACGTCGTTGACCTCGAAACTGTCGGCCGCAAGCACGAGGTCGTTCTCGACCCGGAAGGTGTGTTCAAGCAAGAGGATGCGGGAATCCTCCTCGGAGGCGCGCTCCTTGTACAGGAGGGCGACGTCGCCCATCTCCTCGTCTGGCCAATCCCAGCCAAATTGAATCTGGAAGGTCACGATGATCCACGGCAACCCAGATTCATTCGTGGTTTCCACCATTTCACTGCTCGAAAGGACCGTGATGTACGGGCTTTCGGACCAGAACGTATCGTTGAGGCCTGAGTACGACACACGTTGAGCGTCACGTGCTGGGTTCGGGCCTTCGAAGTCAAAGACGAGGCTGATGTGCTCGAAGTCGATGGCCGTGTTGGCATCAATGAAGCCCAACGTGATTGTTTGCGTCAATCCGGCGTACACCGGAGCGTCGTCGAAGTGGCCGACCCACTCAAGGCCAGTGAACACCGCCGTGGAGTCCTTGCGCGTCCGGAAGGTAGCATCGTCGTAGTCGAAGCCAGCCTCACCACGCACCTGCATGAGTTCCTCGTCGAAGCCGATGACTTCGTGGTACAGCGGGTTCCCTGCTTGGTCGCCGCCGCTCCAGAAGTACGACACGCGCCCCATGTTCGGGTTTCGGCTGTGGTCGATGGTGGCCACGAACCACTTCTTGTTGGCCTCCGAGGTGTTGGTCACGGTCTTCGTGACGTACTCCTCAGGTTCCGCTTTCCCGTTTCGGTTCAGGTCGTGATCTTGCTCCACCCAATAGTTGAGGGTCAAGGACATCGGAACACCCACATCGTCCTGCACAAGAACACGGATGGGTTGGTCGTGGGCTGCTGCCTCGTACGCATCCTCTGCGGGCGCGGTCGTGGTCCATTCGGGGGCCGTTGCGTCCACCCGGAACAGGCGCGACCACTCGCTGCTGCGGGGCAGCACGTGCGTTGGTTCTTGTTCGTTGTACGTCTGCACCTCGTAGGTGATGCCATCGGGGATGTCAAGGTTCGGGACCTGAACGGTGACAAAGAAGGTCCCGTTGTTGTTTGAGTTGTCCCTCGCTGTTGCTTCAACGTAGTTGTTGCGAGCAATGCGGACGTCGAAGGCCTCGTCCAGGGGTGCGTCTTCGGTGTCCATGAACCACATCGCTCCCGTGAAGTGGAGTTCTTCACCTGCGGCCACCCATGAGCCGTCCGTCACGTCCTCACGGGTCAATTCGCCATCGTTGTCGCGCACCTTGAGGAAGCCCAACCCGTACGACCGGTTCGCGCGCAGCTGCACGTCCGATTGCAGCAACGCCGGCGTGTACCCAGCAGATCCAGAGTCGTCCAGGCAGTTGGTTCGGAAGCCAACGGACTCCATGTCGGGCATGTAGGGGGTCACCGTGAACCGCCAATGGATGTCGAGGATCCCGTTGTTCAGGACCGAATACGACGATGGATCGACCTCAATGTAGTCCTCTGGGTCGTTCGGATCGGGGAAGGAGTCCCCGGGATTCCATGTCAAGGTCGGGTTCGCTGCCGCGGAGGTCGTGAGCAGGGTCAACGTGGCCTCTTGCAACCCATTCGCCGATTCTCCGATGATGTGGCGAGTGACGATTTCGTACGGTTCCATCCGAGCGTGGAGCACCTCTCCCTCAGGCACCTGGATGGCGAGGTTGACCGTCTGCATCGTGTACGTCAACGAGAAGGAGACAAGGTTGAGGATGCCCGCCGTGGCTGACGTCAACTCGACCTCGAGGTCGGCGTATCCCGCTCCTGTGGAGGGGATCTTGTTGTTGATGGTGGTCAGGAAGGACGAGGACCCGTCCGTGCTGGAAGCGGTCGCGGCACCGAAGAGGTTGCCTTGCTTGGTCCACACCGTGCTGTTCGCAATCTTGAGCGAGACGTCCTTTGGCACGTTGGCGTGGAACTCGATGTGGAGGTCTTCCAACGTCGGGGTGTAATACTGCGACGATGTGGACAATTCAATGCGGAAGCACGCGTAGTAGGAAGACGAAGTCAAGGTCTTTGATTGCCCGGACTGGGTGAAACTCTGAACGCCCGTTTGTCCAGAACTGCACGACGTGGAGGACGCGCCGGAGGCGAGGTTGATCTTGACCGAGGTGCCTGCAGGGGTGGTAGCGTTCCAATGCACGGTCGCAGCGACAATGTTGGTGGTTCCGCCCGTGTATTGGTACCCGTAGATGTACCCGCTCGTAGAATACTGGTTGGTGTACTCAAGCACGACGCCGTCCAAAATTGGTGTTTGCGAAGCGGTTCCAGACAACGTGACCCGCCACGCGATCTGTGAGCCGCTCGCACCGAAGGTCACGGTCTGGCCGATGCTGGCGGAGGTCCATGTGGAGCCGCCGTCGTTTGAGATCTCAAGGCTGGCAGAGGTGCCGGAAGGGAACAGGCCAAACATGCCTGCAACCTTGACCTGGGACACGCTCCCGCTGACGGCGGAGGACGCGCTTTGGACGACGGCGGACGTCGACGTCGGCGTCCGGGCATCCCACAGCATACCGCTTCCAACGAACTGGAACTTGTACATGTACGTCGAGCCGCAGTACGACGTGGAATAGAAGCACGTGAACATCAATTTGGTATCGTCGTACTCGGCCAACCCGTAGTGTCCACCACCGGGCAGGGCATGGTACCCTTGGGCGTTGAGCATGGAGCCTGAAAAGGTGTAGAAGTGATGGCGGCTGCCTTGGTTGTTGTATTCGTTCACGGTGACGCGGGGATAGTTGACGTCGAGTCCCGAAATTTGGTTGTTCGCGCCGTAGTTGTTGAACTCGCTTGAGGTCCCAAGCGACCAGGAGCCGTTGATCGACGTGGGCGTGGATGGGTTGAGTTCGAGCAGGTATTGGTTCGTCGACGACGAATCGTACGAGGTCGCCCAGAGGTCGCCGGTGGATTCGTCGAAGTCAATGCCGGTCAGGTAGCCGTAGGAACTCATGCTCCAGTAGTTCGTGCAGGTCCACGCGCTCGACGTGGCGGTCCACTTGCTGATGTAGTAGTACGAATTGTGGACGAGCCACGCGTTTCCGCTGCTGTCCACTGTGGCGTCGAAGATGTTGTAGTACACGCTGCTGGTGCATGACCCATAACTGAACGATGCCGTTCCGATGTAGGAACCCGTGCTCGCGTTGTAGCGGTAGATGCTCGGCGTGTTGTACAGGGAGGAACCGGGGTACTGGAAGCGGTGGATTTCGTCCCCAATGCGTGCCGTGACCCCGGAGTAACTCCAACCGGTGGATGACGTGCTCATCGAAGCAAGGTTGGCCAGCGGGCTGGTGTAGCCCTGGTCGCCAAGGGCGACAAAGCCCCCGGTGGTGTTGTGAACGCCGTTGCCCGTGCTCGAGATGGCGCTGCTGCTCGCGAGGCTCCCGGAGGTGGTCGTCGGCTGAGGACGAAGCGAGACATCGGTGCCGCTCACCTGCACGTTCTGCCGGTAGCCAGAGGTGTACGGTGAAGGAAGCCCAGAAATGTAGGTCTGGGAGCCGGTTGTTCCGGCACCGCCAAAGTTGGCGTCCGTTGTGAAGTTGGTGTAGGTGGTTTGAGAGGCATCGCCCTCAAGTTCGAAGCCAGCCGAGGTTACTTCTGCCCCGTATGGGATCGTGATGACACCGGCGGACCCCGTTCCGGCTCCATTGAACGTGTGCGTGTAACTCGTGCTGCCGTCCTTGAATTGGGTTTCCGTGGTGGCGGAGGCCGCGAGGGGAGCCACCAAGGAGGTCAGGAAGAGCAGGCTCAGGAAGATGGCGGAGCGCATCGGGGTCCCTCATGCCCATACGGGCAAGCCTTTGAGGCGCTATGCACCATATCAAGCACTCGCACCGGTGGAACCGGTGGGAGCGGCGCTTCCCATCCGCACGTCCTTATGCTGAAAGGTCACATGCCATGCTGATGAGCCTCATTTCGGACCTCTGGGCGAAGGCACACGGCAGGCACCTTGCGATTGCAGCAACAACGACGGGCGCGTCCCTCATTGCTCTCCTGGCATCGGCGTTTCACCTTGTGGCGCTTCGACCGCTTCCGGCGTGGGAGGAGGTCACCGGCGTGGCCATCGCCGTTCTGGTCCTGTCGACGCTTGTCCTGCTGAGCGCGCTCCCGACCTTTCTCCGTCTTCGAGGTCACGTGCTCTCCCTTGAGGAGATCATGGCCACCACAAGCCTCGCGGAACGACGACGACGACGCTCCGAAGGCGACGCGGCGGCGAAGGAACTGGGCGGAGGTTGGGAAGAGCGGTGGCGACGCTTCCTTGAAGACGGGGGCAGGTGAGCCTCCCTCGTGGAGGGCGAAAGCGCGGCCTCGTTCTCTGGCCTCGCCCGGGAGGTGCTGTTGGCGGTCGCGATGATTTCGCTCCTTGTCGGGGGATTGTGGCTCCACACGGGGACCATGCCCCCGCTCGTGGTTGTGGAATCCTCCTCGATGGTGCACGACGCCAACGGGGAAATCGGGAGCATCGACGCTGGAGATTTGATCCTCGTCCATGGGAGAAACCCTGCGGGGGTCATCACCTTCGCGGAAGCCACCGACCCAACACATCCTGCGTACGGGCACCAAAGCCACGGCCTGGGAGGGGACGTCGTCATTTACGCGAAGAACGGGGAAGAAGGCACACCCATCATCCACCGAGCCATCCTCCGCGTGCTGGCAAACACCACCAGCACCCCGGACCGCGCCGCGCTCGCAGCAGCAGGCCACGTGACCGACGAGCCCTTTACGAAGGAACCCGGGGACGGCTTCGCCTGCCCTGACGGTGGCGTCTGGGACCCGACGTTGAGCGACGCCGGGGACGGAGCCCTAGGCACGTGCATCCTGACGTGGGACGTTCCCGGCACGGACGTGCTCGACCAACCGACGATCACGGTGGTGTTCGACGGGCAGTCGGCCGGGCACTACGACTGCAAGCGGTCGGCCCATGCCAACGCTGAGCCTCACCTTGTGGTTCATGAATGGGCACCGAGCCATGAAGGGCTGCTCACGTTGGGGGACAACAACTTCTGTTCGGTCGACCAAGGAAGCGGCGCCACCAACGGCTCGACCGGGGTGCAGGGCGCAACCGGGTTGGTCCACGCGGTGCGCACCGACTGGATCGTCGGTCGCGCCGGTGCCGAACTTCCTTGGCTTGGCGTGGTCAAACTCATGCTGGCATCCAGCGGTCCGGGAACGCAATACGTCCCTCGTTCTGCCTTCGTTGGAGTGGCCTCCATCGTCGCGGTGGTGTTGGCGCTGCCCATGGTCATCGACCCAATGTTCCGAAGGCTGATTGAACGTGCACCTGAAGCGGAAGAAGCCGAGCGGGAACGTGCGATGGACCTCGTCCTGAAAGCCATCCGTGAGGACGAATGATCAATCGTGGTGCCCGCCATCGAGCAGGTTCTCAATGCGGTCCAGCGTCTCGGTCAGTTCCGCTGCCTCGATGCCGGCTTGATGGAGGGAAGCGGTTTCCATTTGCTTTGAGATGCGGTTGAGGGAGCCCCGGAGGGCTGCGTTTTGCTGGCTCGGTGTGCGTGGCTGATGACGCGCGGAGCGCATGTCCGCCAGCCACCCCTCAACGAGGTTCTTCCCGTACTCTGGGGCTCGACCAACCTTCCCGCTGAAGATCACCTCGCTGGTTCGGTGACGGAAGCACACACCCTGCCGAGGCTTTGGAGTGGCCTGAACGGACCCTGGTTTCCACACGTCAAGCGGAATTTCCAAACGGCCCTTGAGGACCAAGCGCTCCCCTTCCGAGACGAGGTGAACAAGCACCACCCGGTCGTTCAGTCGAGTAAACCACTGGCCCATGTCCCCCTCAACATGCCACTCGATGCGGCTGACGACCTCCTGCTCGGGGTACTCCTTTCGAAACCAGCCGTCGAGGCGAAGGGGAGAGAAGGCCACGCTCCGCTTCACCCGCCACCCCACTTGAAGGAAACGTCCGTTCGGGACAGGAGTTGAAAGAGGGGCATGTCAAGGGGTTCACGTGGCGAGCGAGTGGGGTGCGGTCGACCTGCAGTTCCGCTGGGTGCTGCTCGCCGTCTTCCTCTGGTGGATGCTGCTGCGCCGATGGGAGGCGGACGGCACGCTTGACCGTTGGAACGCAAGCCGAGCGCTTGGATTCATCCTCATGGTGCGAACCCAGCGTGGCCTTGGAATGCTCGAGCGCCTCGCCAAACCCCGGAGGTTTTGGAGGGCCTACGGCGAAGTGGCCACCTGGGTTTGCGTCGGTACGATGCTCCTTGCCGGCCTGCTGGTTGTTCTGTCCTTCGGCATCACCATGCTGGAAGGAGGGGCCACAGACCCGCCCCCGCCGTCGGAACTTGTGGCCATTCCTGGCCTCAATCCAGTGATCCCACTCGGTTGGGGAGCGATCGCGTTCGTGGTGGCGTTGGTCATTCACGAATTTGGCCATGGCCTGCTCGCTCGAGGACATGGCATGCGCGTCCGATCCTTTGGTCTGTTGCAACTCGGCCCCGTTCCTCTCGGCGCCTTCGCCGAACCGCAATCCGAGGAACTGATGCGGGCACCTCGACGCGAACGCCTCAGAATGTTTGCCGCCGGGCCGGCCACGAACCTCTTCGCAGCGATGGCCCTGCTTCTCCTGCTCGGAGGCCTCGCTGGCCAATTTTCAGCCGCCGATGACGGCGTGCACATCCGCGGCGTTGTGGTAGGGTCGGGCGCAGAGGAAGCAGGGCTCGCTCCGTGGGACAGGATCGTGTCCATCGACGACGAAGCCATCGTGAACGACGCCGATTTCCGGGACGCGCTCGACGGCCATAATGCGGGGGACACCGTCGTGCTTCGCCTCGTCAACCTCGAGGGAACCGAACGAACGACGGAGGCCGTGCTCTCCGACAAGCGGGCTCATTTTGCAGAAGACGGCTGGACTACGCAACAGCTTGACGCGGCAGGCATCGAAGAAGGCGATGCGTTCCTCGGCGTGCAGCAGGTCGCCGACGGCACCGTTGGCATCGATCGCCTCGCAGGACCGCTCGCTCCGGGTGTCGAGGCCCCGCTCACCACACGGCTGCTGGCAACGCCAATCCATGCCTTGACCCTCATCTTTGTTCCCTTCGAACTTCAAGGGGTGGCCATGCATCCTGTCGAAGAGGGCATGCTCGCAGCAGGCGACGGCGTGATCGCAAGCGTGTTCGGTGTCGAGGGCATGCTGGTGCTGGTCAACCTGATGTTTTGGCTGATCTGGGTGAACCTGCTGCTCGGCTTCACCAACCTCATCCCGATGGTCCCCTTCGACGGCGGACACATGTTCCGCGACGTCGCACACGGAAGCCTCGAGCAGGTGCGTCGTGCCGGCAAAAAGACGCGGTTGTTCTCCATCAGTGGCCACAGGACCGAGGCGCTGGCCATGCGGGCAACCAGCATGACCTCGCTGGGCTTGTTCCTCATGCTCGTGCTGATGATCTTGATTCCGTACCTTCGGTGATCACGGGGACCTGGCCTGCAACAGCGACGTGAGCATATCGATGGCTCCACCACGTTCCATGCCCGACCCTGCAGGTCCTTGCGGTACCATTGAACGACCTTCACGTCCAACCGACGTTGTGGAGATCAGGTGCAGGAAACGGTTCAACGGCATGCCTCGGTCCCAATCGAGGTGAGGACGCCCCGAGGAGGTCAGGGGCAACGTAGGAACCCGCGAAGCCACCGCGGCCATCGGTCCAGTGATGTGGACCGTGTGCACCCTGAACATGCGCCATGAATCGCCTCGGACGCCCTTCAGGCGGTGTGCGTACAACGGCATCACGCCCGTGCGCTCACCGGTGCTTCGGAGCGCCTCGTGCTGCTCGAGGGTCCGACCGGAGAGGTACAACTTCGGCGTTGCGGTGGATTTCACCTCGATGGGAAAGCAGGCATCGCCCCGCAGCACGAGGAGGTCCCCCGTTCCTTCAGACCCACTGCCGGGGGCGCGTACGGCGAGGAACGGGGCCTCGATCACGGTGCGCATCCGAAGACGCTCCTCCGTCGTGCACGACTTGGTGACGGCGTCGACACCGCGTCGTGTCCCGTTGAACACGTGAAGGAGTTCCCGCTCGTACGCACTGCCTGCGGGCATGGCGGAACATCGTCGTCATTGGTTTTTCATGACTTCCGAAGACTCCTGCGTCGAGCAGCGCCCTTCAAGGGCCTCCCAAACCAGCGGGCATCCGTGCAACGGGTCGGGGTGCGGACCTCGGATTTCCGCCTGTCGTACCGTCTGTTGGCCCTGCTCCGGCGCCTCGACCGAAGCGTCGTCCTCCTCGAAGCGAACGCGCCGACGCCATCGGACGTGGACCT
>JALRLN010000360.1 GCA_023254445.1 Candidatus Poseidoniaceae archaeon
TGGTTCGACAAGGGGGGTTTCGAACGCCTCATCATCATCGACGGTTTGCTCCGGCCGGACAAGGAGTTCGAGGGCGGAGACCTGTACGGTGTCGGCTCCTCTGAAGCCATGCGCGAGGCCTTGTCGTCCGCGGGCATCGACCCCATTCGGCAAGGCGTCGTGGCGGGCATCACGGGCTTCCTGCTTGGTGAAGGCGACAGGTTGGGGATGGACATCATCGCGTTGCTCGCCGAAGCGCACCCGATGTATCCCGACGCCCGTGCCGCGGCCATTGCGGTCGAGGCCGTTGCTGATTTGACGGGACTTGATCTCCCGCTCGGGGAGCTTCTCGAGAACGCGCGCACCATCGAGGACAGCGTCCGGGAAATGATCGAACGGGCCGCGGAAGTGCTCCCACCCCGAGCGTCCAACGACCGGCAATTGCATGGCGGCGCCGATGTCGACCCTTCCGTCATGTAAGGCGACGGACCGCGTCAAGCACCTGCTCAAAGGGAGCATCGGTCACGAGCATTGGGTTCAG
>JALRLN010000361.1 GCA_023254445.1 Candidatus Poseidoniaceae archaeon
GCCGTCCCCGTCGCTGTCCGGGCAACCGTACCGGTCCACGGTGGAGGTCCCTGCCTGCCCGGGGCAAGCGTCCGGTTCCTCGCCGGAATTCAAGTCGCCGTAGCCGTCGCCGTCCGAGTCGCCGATTTGTGTGGGGTCGTTCGGGAATTCATCCCCTTCGTCTGAGGCGCCGTCGCCGTCGCTGTCGGGACAACCGTACCTGTCCAAATTGGACGTGCCGGCCAGGTTGGGGCAGGCATCGCCCTCGAAGCCGTCGATTTCGTCGCCGTAGCCGTCGCCGTCGCTGTCCGACCATTGCGTCGGTTCTTCGGGATAGGCATCGGCGCCGTCCGCGAGGGTCACGACCCCAATGCCGTCGCTTCCTTCCTGAGCTTCGGCCACACCGTCACCGTCTGCATCAGGGCAACCCGCGACCGGTGATGTCGAGGTGCCTGCAAGGGTTGGGCATCCGTCCACAGCGTCGTCCAACCCGTCCCCGTCGCTGTCCGTGTCCCTTGTTGGGTCGTTG
>JALRLN010000362.1 GCA_023254445.1 Candidatus Poseidoniaceae archaeon
TGACTTCCTGCTTGTCGGTGAGGCCGTCCTGGTCGGTGTCCTTCTTCCGCGGGTCGGTCTTGAGCCGCTTGACCTCGCGGCCGTCCTTCAAGCCGTCCTTGTCGGTGTCCTTCTGGCGGGGCTTGGTCTCGGTCTGCTTGACCTCGCGCCCGTCGTTGAGACCGTCGTCGTCGGTGTCCTTGTCAAGCGGGTCGGTCCGGGTGCCGTTCGCCTCCCGGCCGTCACGCAGGCCGTCGCCGTCGGTGTCGGGGTCGAGCGGGTCGGTGCCGTGGGTGTTCACCTCGGCGCCGTCGCGCAGCCCGTCACCGTCGCTGTCCGGGTCGAGCGGGTCGGTGCCGGCAGCGGCCTCCTCGCCGTTGTCCAGCCCGTCCCCGTCCGGGTCGGCGCCGGTGCCCGGGGTGTCGTCGGCCGGGTCGAGCGGGTCGGTGCCGGCCGCGACCTCCGGGCCGTCCTCCACGCCGCCGTCATCGGTGTCCGCGTCCTTCGGGTCGGTGCCCGCGTCC
>JALRLN010000363.1 GCA_023254445.1 Candidatus Poseidoniaceae archaeon
TCGCGCTCATCGAGGCCGCCCCGAACGACGACACGGCTCGGAAGCAAGCGTGGCGCAGCCTTGGGCGCGCACGCGCGCCGACCGAGAAGCAGGACCGGGTGGTGGTCTCGAGCACCCCCCGTCCAACCCTTGCAAAACTGTGCAGGGTCCTGACGCCTGCAAAGGACGAGTCGTGGCGTGATTACCGGGTGTTCAAGCAGGTGTCGTGGATCGGCGAAGGCGGGCCCTCCGACGCGCCCGACGGCTGGTTGGTGCTGCCCGAGGGGGCCGAGGATGCCATCGTGCTGCCGGAAGCCACCCTTGGCTGGTTCCGCAACAACCGCACCGTGCTCGCCCTGCTCGAAGGCCTGCTCGAGGCATGGCCGTCGATGGCTTCCGTCGAGGGGGCGGCTCCCGTGTTGGAGCGTCTCGCCGAGGTGCTCCCGCGCCTCGCCAACCTCCCGGACCTGCTGGCAGGGCTCGAAGAAGGAGGCGACGTGGCGCGATTGAGCGATGCCTACG
>JALRLN010000036.1:0-268 GCA_023254445.1 Candidatus Poseidoniaceae archaeon
CTGGGCACACCGGACCCCCGCCCATGGCGACGACGTTGTCTTGTGCGTCCTTTCCGGTGATGTAGAAGGAGACCTTCTGCCCGTGCACGAGCATCGAGTCATCGAGGCTCGTTTCGAAGATGTTGAGCCCGCCTGCGCGTGTTTCGGGCGAGGACACGGTGCGAACTTCGTACTCCTCCACCTGCGGGAGTCCATCGAAGTTGTAGTCGGTGCAGCCGATGGCTTGGCTCGCCTTGCAACCCATCCAATAGTGGAGGCTGACCTGGTT
>JALRLN010000036.1:278-12247 GCA_023254445.1 Candidatus Poseidoniaceae archaeon
GTGAGGCGCATGCTGTTGAAGCCCGGATTGGTGAACTGAGAACCGTTCACCATGCCGATGGCCTCGACGTAGAAGACCATGCCACCCGGGGCACTCTCGACGGGCGATGTGAAGGTGATGTTGTAGTCGCCGAAGGTCGGGTTGCTCGTGGTGGCCAGGAGGATTGGTTCGCCGATTGGGTCCCCATCGTAGGTCACGTTTTGCCCAACAATTCGAAGGTCAAACTCACCGCCGAGCGGCGTCAACTGGCTGTCTTGGAAGTTGATGCGGCCGCTGAAACTCAGGTTGTATCCACCACGAACCCAATCGAGGGGGTAGAGTTGACGTCCGGTTTCGTCAAAGACACGAAGACCGTCGAGTTGGATGTCGTTCTCAATCCGCACCCCAAGGTCGGACGTCGCCCAACCTGACACCTGCTCGCCCAAGGAATCCTCGACGGTGATCTCCACTTCCATCGAGGATTCGTCGTCCCACGTCCAATTCACCAGCACAGGAATGTGAATGCGCGTGATGTCGTCGGTCAGGGCGGTCGAGGTGCAGTTGCCGACGTCGAACCGAACGATGCCACCGGCATCGTCGATGACGCTGCAGGCGTCGCCACGCAGCCAGCGCACCACGGGGTCGTCACCGTGGCTGTTTTGCATGGCCACGTCCACGCGGGTGACGCGGTTGACGTCGTCCCCTCGGGCGACGTCGACCACAAGGTCGCGCATGACGCCATCGGGCGCGAGCATGCCGCCCTCGACGCTGGCGCCGATCGCGCGCGTCTTCATGACGTAGGCCACGTCGATGTTGCTCAGGCGAACCCGGCCGGGCGACGCCGCCTTGACGGCGAGGACCACGTCCACCGTGCCGTCACCGTTGTCGGGGATGGCGTCGTTGAAAGCGGACACAAGGGTGGGCGTGTCACCGACTTCGGTGCCCACGACGCTGTCGTCGCTGGCTTCGACCGAGGATTCGTTGAGGAAGAGCAGCGACACCCAGTCCCACGTTCCGTCCGAGCCCACGTCGAGGCGAGGACGGTCCGGGTAGCCTTCTTCGTACTGCAGGGTCAAGGAATCGATCGACGGTGTCACCGTAGCGTCGTCGGTTTCCATCTGCACGGAGTAGCGCAAGGCCGAACCAGCGGCCTCGCTGGGGAAGGACACTTCCTGGCCGTTGGACGCCTCGATCCACGTGGTTCCGTTGTCGTTGGACACGTAGACGGAAATCGACGTCCCTGCTGGCTCGTCGGCCACCCACACCGGGCGAACCTTGCCCACCTTGGTGCCCGTCGGAATGGGTGCGGAGGTCCACGAGCCCAGCGTGGTGTACGCGGTGGCGTGCTCCAACTCGACCCACCAGGACACGGCGGTGGACCCGATCAACTGGGCCTTCCACACCAGTTCCGTACCGGGATGATCGAAATGGATCGTCTCGTTCTCGGTGACGGCGGACCAATGCGTCCCGTTGTCCGCCGAAACCCAGTGGTCCACACGGTCGCCAATCGAGGCGGCCGACCAAGCGATGCGGGAGTTGACCGAAAGGACGTCCTCGGCCGTCTCCGTCACCGGCCCGAACCACGTGGTCGTCCCTGGGGCCGAAACGGTCTCATAGGTCCAGCCGGTGCCGAATTCACGGTAGTAAAGCGTGTTGCCGCTCCACGTGGAGTAGCCGCTGTCGACCGTGATGAAGCGGTTGCCGTCCCACTGCAGGCCGTAGCCAAGGCGAGCGATCTCACGGACGCCGGACTGAGGGATCAGCGAGGTCGAACTGCCGCTCACGGCCCACGCTTCCAGCACGTCCCTGTCGTTGTAGTACGGCCCTTTCTGGCACCGCATGTAGAACATCGTGTCCGACATTTCGAGCCCACGGACCATTTGGTTCGTCGTGCCGCATTCGTAGGAGGTCGATGCCGAGGAGGAGAACGTGAACATGTCCTGACCGCGGCTGAAGACGCCGTTGCCTTCGAACTCGTACTCGACGATGCGGCGTTGGCTGTTGTGGACGATCCAGAACGTGTCGTCCTCACGGTCGTAGGCAATGCCGGTGTAGTCGCCAAATTGGGCGGACACGTCGTAGGAGTCGGTGCAGACCCAAACGTTGTCGCGCGAGACGTCAAACTCCAACACGCGGTGGTACTGTGTTGGCGCGGTTGAACTGTAGAAGTACTTGTAGCCGGACAGGATGGCATACAGTTTCTCATCGTCCGACAAAGCCCAATCGCGGAAGCCGTACTGGCCGTAGTAACTCGACGTGTGCAACTGAGGCAACACGCAGGCGGAGTCGGTCGTGTCAAGGGTCACGCCCCACGCCCTGCTGAGGTTGTTGGGGTACAGCGCCTTGACGACGTTGTTGAGGTTGTTCGAGTTCCACGAGGACACGAAGAGCCAGTCGTGGTGGCTCAGGATGGCGCCTTGCCCCTGCGCGTTCAGGGACGACCCGGTGCGCTGGAGTTGCTGTGAAAACCGCGTTTCCGTGGCGTTCGACGTGTGCGGTTGGCGCACAGCGTAGGTGCCGTTGTCAAGCCATGCCGTGGTGCGGTCGTCCACGGTGGCGTCCATGCCGTGCGGGAAGAACTCGATCGCCGGGGTATCCTGCGCCAGCGTGAGCGTGGACGAGCGCATGTCCACACCGTTGCCGTCACCGGCAAGCCATTCGTCGGTGGTGCTCGTCGCCGTGGACGACCAGCCGGTGGAACTTGCACCGGAGAGCGTGAAACTCACGTCGACGACCTCCGCGCCCTTCGGCAAGCGAATCGTTGCACCGGTGTCGGGGTTCGCCCCTTGGTAGAGGGCGACGTATTCGGAAGACCCGTCGCTGAATTCGTAGACGTGGCGTGCGACCCCGGCGGCCGATGCGCTGGGCGCCAGCCCTTCGAAAAGCGGGACTGCCGGGGTCAGCAGCAGCAAGACCACGAGCAGCAAGGCCGACGCACGGCGTCGGGACGGGGCGGATGGGCTGCTCATCATCGCTTCGCGATGACCCTTCCCGGCATTTGAAGCAATCCCACGGACGGCTCATGCAGACGTGAGTCTGGAATCGTACCGAATCGGGGATGAATCGCCCCGAACACCGTCACGCTCGTCGTCGTTGACCTCGAACCAATCAACGACCCAATCGCCGTCCGTGTCCCAGTTGATCGGATCGCTGCCCTCGGCAACGTGGTCGTTGTCAAGGTCGAGGTGCCACCATCCGACCTCGTGTTCACCGACGCTGCGAACGGGGGACGTGTGAGGGGATGCGGTGTAGAAAATCTCCCATTGGTCGGTTCGGTTGCCCGCCACGATGACGACGTCGTTCGAGGCATCCATCACAAGGAAGTCCTGGTCGTTGTCGTCGAGCACCCACGCGAAGCGCATGTCGGCATCGCCCATGCGGTCCATTTTCAGGTAGTTCCGAACGTTCTCGTCCCAGTCCCCGAGGCCGAGCAGCACGGCGCGGAGTTGCCAGCCTTCCTCCACGGCCTTGCCTTGGTGGACAAGACCGGCGAGCCGGACGGCGTTCGGCGAGGACAAGGCTTGGTCGGTCACGGCGTAGAATTCCTGGAAATTCGTGTACGGAGTGTACACGCACCCGGCCCCGGAGCAATCCCAGTTCCCGTCACCGTCGGGGTCCTCGTTGGCATCGTTGGGGTCGCGTGGGTCAAGGGTGAACCAGACGAAATCCATGTCGGGCCGCGAGAGGCTCCCGCCGTTGATGGAGAGCGGCCGGCAGGAGACCGTGTCCGTGTCGCAGGCCCCACCGGTGGAGGTGTCGATCCACCGCACCGCGACCTCAAGGAAGGACGAGTAGTTGTCGTTCGACTCGTTCCACGCCTTGGCGTGCTCGTACCAGTCGGGCAGCATGTCGCCGTCCGTGTCGTTGTCCATTGGGTTGGTACCGTACTTGAACACCTCACGGCCGTCGGTCAAGTTGTGATCACGCACATGGCTGACCACCTGCCCGTTGAGCGTCTCGGTGATGTACGCCACGCTGTCGCCGTCGGAGTCGTTCAGATCGGGGCGCGTCCCGTTGTCGTATTCCATCCAATTCGTGAACGGCAGGTCGCCGACGCCCGCTTGAATGACCTGGCCGGTCGGCGTGAAGGTGCGGTCCATCCACGAACCGAGTTCAGCAGGCGTGTCGAAGGACGTCCGGTCGTACCAGCCGTCGCCGTCGCCGTCGTGGTCGATGTCGAAGGGATTCAGCGGGTTGGAGGACCAGCGCAGCAGCGTAGACGGATGCGGCATGTCGTACCGTGCGTAGCAGAATTCCCACCCGTCGGGGATGCCGTCCGAATCCGAATCGTCGTGGGTGGGGTCTGCGACGCCGAGCAAGGTGCGGTTGAAGTTGTTCGGATCGAGGCTGTTAATCGCCAGCATCCTGTCGAAACTGGACTGCCCTTTCGCGACGAAGTCCTCGTAGAGGGCCGCCCGTGCGAGGAAGGGGGTCAATCCATCTTCAGCCATGTACGCGTTCATGGCGTCCATCCCGAAATCGACAATGCCTACGGAGGTGGGCACGGTGAATCGAGCGTCGTACTTGCCCCACGTTCGTGCCTCCCATTCCCGAAGGTTGCTGAAGGTCTCGTTCGCATCGATGATGCCGTCTTGGTTGCAGTCCCAACTGTCACCGTCGGAATCCAGCATGACGTCGGAGTCGATGAGCGGGTTCATGCTCCATCGGTTTGCTTCAAGGTCCCATGAGGTGAACCAGTACTCGAAGCCGTCGTGCATGCCGTCGTCGTCCGTGTCGCTGTTCGTCGGGTCGCTCAGCCCCATCAGGAAGGCGATGAAATCGGAAGGCACCTCACCTTGCTGCCAGGCATTGAAATCGGCGAGGTAGCGCTTTCCTCGCGTGTCTTTGTCCACGAGGATCCGGAAGATGCGCTGCGCCTTTTCGGTGGGCTGTTGATTGTCACCGTCAACGTGCAGCAATGGAGCATCGGTGGGATGGTCGCCACCGTTGTCCGGTTGCTCGATGGCCAAGGCCAATTCCTGCCGGTCGAGCAACCCATCAGCGTCCGCGTCGAAGTTTCCGTCGTCGGGCACCAGCGGGTTCAGCGTCCACACCTCGGCCGAGTCGTTCCACGCGGTGAAGAGGACCTCCATGCCGTCGATGATGCCGTCCCCGTCCGTGTCTGGGTTGTTGGGATCGGCGGTCGGCCCTGAAGCGTTCAGGACGTCAGCAACGATGAACGAACCGAAGGACGATTCTGTGAAGATGCCCGCCCACTGCTGCAGCGTGGGCGCCGTCCCGATGGTCGTGACAAAGAACTGAGGCGAGGACTGCACCTGTGGCAGTTCGTTCAGCAACGGGTCGATCGATGCATACTCCTCCCAGTTCGTCATGCCGTCGGCGTCAGCATCGTCGAAGCGGTCGGTTCGGTCCACAGGATTCAGGGTCCAGCGGTCGTCCAAGACGTTCCAGCGGGCGTAGTGAATCTCCCATCCGTCGGGCATGCCGTCCCCGTCCGTGTCCGTGCTCATCGGGTTGGTGGACCCAACAGCCGTCGGCATGGACGACGCCAAGGTGGCCGCGTCTGCATCCTGCAGGAAGCCGTGAGGGGCAGCATCCCCACTGGCCATGCCAAGGAAGAGGTCAAGGTCGAGGCCTTCTGGAACCTCGAGCATTCCGAATCCGGGGTCGCCGTCGGTCACCACGAGGTCTTTCAGGTGGAATTCAAGCCAGTTGACGTACCCTTCACCGCCTTCGATGATGCCGTCGAGGTTGACGTCCCAACCGTCGCCGTCAGGGTTGCTCAAGGCATCGGACCCGTTCAGCGGGTTGACGCCAACGCGCGAGGCATCGTAGAAGCACACGCCGCCGGATTCCCAACCGTCGCTCATGCTGTCGCCGTCGGAATCAACGTTGTTGGGGTCTGCATCCACCCACGAGCCGGCGGACAGCGGGGATTCGCCGTGGGTGTCGATCAATTCTCCATCGAGGGCCAGGTTGCGCATGACCGACCACTGGTACTCACACAGGTTGGCCAAGCCGTCACGGTCGGCATCCCAGTAGGCATCGTCTGCACGAAGCGGGTCCAAGGTCCAGTTGTTCCCACCGTCGAAGGTGCTGCCAATCCAGCGCCGGTGTTCAAGTTCCCATCCGTCCGGCATTCCGTCACCGTCCGAGTCCGGGTCCGTTGGGTCCGTGGCTCGGTCGGTGGGAGCAGCAGCGAGGTAGGTTGCGTTGGCCGCTTCGCCCGCGGCGTCACCGCACACGTACTCCATTTGGAAGGTGTAGTGGCACCACAAGTTGCTGAGCGGAAGGTGGAATCCGTGGACTTCGGACCCGTCGGTTGCACCGTCACCGTCGGTGTCCGGGTCAGAGGGGTCGGTCCCGGTCCCGCTTCCGCTGGACGGGACGTACCGGTACTCATCGAGGTTGGTCCAAAGGCGTTCATCGGCCACGCCATCGAGGTCGAGGTCCAACCCGTCCTCGTCGGGATCAAGGAAGGCGTCCCACGGATCTGTCGGGTCGAGGCCATGCAGCAATTCCCATCCGTCCGTCATGCCATCGTAGTCCGAATCGTTGCTGACGGGGGACATCAAGGCCTGGTTGGCAAATCGTCCGGGCGCTGAGCCAGCCAGAACCGTCGTCGTGCCGTCGAGGTTCACCGTCGCCAACGTGACCAGTTCACCAGGAAGCATGGCCTGTTCCGCCATGCCGAAGGTGGCCGTTCGGCCACCGTCGATGGACCACAGGCCGGCAGCACTGCCAACGAGGAGCTGGTCCTCGAGCACCAGCACGGTGTGGATGTCGTTGGCACCGTCCACGCTTCGACCGTCGAGGCCCGGATGGACGAGGTCGCCTCCGTGGGTGATCGTGAGGGTCCGAACGTCCATCATGTGGAGTCCTGAGGGCATGGCCAGCCACGCCACGTCGACTTGCTGCGCCGATGGGCCATCCAGCACGATGTCACGAACATGGGCGGGCATGTCCTCAAGGGTGCTTCCGAGGGGCCGCAGGACGTCGAGGTCACGCTCAACCGGGGTGGATTCAAGGGCGAAATGGAAGAGCCACGACGCCTCCAAACCGCTGTCCCGTGCGGATGAAGTCTCAAAAACGACCAAACCGCGGTCCGTGCCAACGAACAAGGTCGGAACGCCGTTGACCGCCGGTGCGTGCGCCAGCGCCGTCACGGTTGCGTTCGTGGAGGCAAGGGCGGAGCGGATGCCCTCGGCCAACGCGCCCTGGACGTCGCCCGTTGGGCGAAGGTCGGTGGCGATGGTCCAGACGCCGCCCTCACCGTCCTCGCCGAGCGCAAGGACGTGCATCGTGGCACCGTCCACGTCGAGCAGGGTTGCGGTGGTGAGGGCCGGGGCGTCGAGGTGGGACCAGATTTCCACCGGGGCGAGGGCGCCGTTGAGCAGCAGCGGGATGATCTGCAGACCAGCGGTTGAGGTGACGGCGAAGCCTGCGAGGTCGCCGTCAACATGGAGGGGGAGGAGGTCGGTGAGGTGCGTCGCGTGCGGCCACCAGACGTCTTCGCTGGTGGAGGCGTCCACATCCCAATGCGTGATGCCGTGCCGCGTGAGCACGTACACGTGGCCGTCTTCGCTGTGCAGGCCCCGCACATCGTGGTGGAGCACAGCGAGGTCCTCGTCTGGGGCCGCGAGCCGCACCGGAACTTCGACCCAGGTGCCCTCTGGACCGAGGTCAACATGCTTCAAACCGGAACGAACGACGTTGCCGTCGTCGAAATGCACCAGGAACTCCTCGTACGACGACAGCGCTTCCCCAAGCAGCACGCCGGTCGTGGTTGTGACAGGGTCTCCTGAGATGTATCCGTCCTCGTCCTCGTCCCACCCGTCGCGGTCAGGGTCGAGCAACGCGTTGGAGCGGTTGACTGGATCGAGGCCAAAATGCACCTCCCATCCGTCGGGCAACCCGTCGCCGAAGGACGGGTAGGTGCGCCCGTTGCTGACGCCGTTCCACGCCATGTGGTCGCTGTCGTCGTTCAGCGGGTTGGTTCCGAGCCAGAGGTCCTCGTCGAAGGTGGTGGTGGCGTTCGTCGTGCACGCTGCAAGCAGGTTGTCAAGAACAAGGTCGGCTGTGGTGGAAATGTACGGCCAATCGTCGAAGGGCGCGCCGTCGGGCAGGCTTGCCGTGCACCATAGGCCGTCGAGTTCATCGACGTGGAACACGGGCATGCCGTACCTGTACTCCTCCTCGTTGGTGTACCGTTCGATGTCGTCGACCACCCCGTTGCGGTCGACATCAAAACCGTCCTCGTCGTAGTCCTCCCCAGCATCGCTCGCGTTCAACGGATCAAAACGAGGGCAGCGGAACACCATGGAGCCAGCATCGTACCCGCCAGTTTGGATGCACATCCATGCTTCAAAGCCGTCGGGCATGCCGTCGCCGTCCGTGTCCGACACGCGCGGATCGAGGTAGATGCGTTCGCCGTCTTCATCGAGGACGCCGGTCAAGCCTCGAGGAAATCCGGGTTGGGTGCAATTCGCGGGGTAGGGCCAGCAGTATTCCTCCGTGGCGTTGAGTCCGTCCCGGTCAAGGTCCTCCCTCGCGTCGGTCGCGTCGTCCTTGTCGAGCCCCGGCATGAGCACCAGTCGGCCGTCAGCGGTGGTGGAATTGACCCAGTCTTCGAACAGGTTTTCGTGCACGTCCGGGATGGAGTCACCATCGGAATCGGTGACTGGAGGTCCTTCGCCGGTGGTGTCGTCGGGATGGACGGTGGACACCGGCGCCACGGCAGGAAACTGCGACATGAACAGCAACCCTGCAACAACGGCCAACGTCGCGAGCAGGGTGCTCTGGCTTCGTCGCATCCCTCTCCCTCCCGAGCATCCGCTCGATGCTTCGATTCCTCGCTGCGACGCTTAAGAGGGTGGTGGAGCGGTGTTCCGACGGTGCATCCACCGCGAGGTTCTTGGGCGACCGTCAGCGGCTTGCAGGCCCATGAGCCTCCGCATCACGCACCTCGGCTCTGGCAGCAAGGGCAACGCCACCTTGCTGGAATCCGACCGTGCCATTGTCCTGATCGATCAGGGCTTCAGCGGTCGGAGCCTTGAGCGACGGCTGGCCCGCATGGACCTGCACCCAACCGACGTCGATGCCATCCTCGTCACCCACCACCACGGCGACCATGGAGGGGGTGCCCTTCAGTCCCAGCGGCGGTGGGGCATCCCGGTCTACGCCAACGCACGCACCGCGGAAGAGTTGGGGTTGCTTCCGGAGTTGTGGCGCCCCTTTGTTGGCCTTGAAGCCCTCAACATCAGCGACGACCTGGCCGCGCTCCCGGTGCCCGTGCCGCACAGCGGGTCCGACAACGTGGCCTTTGTCGTGAGCCACGCCGGACGAAGGGCGGCGTTCATCACCGATCTCGGCTCCTGGACCGAGGAGTTGGTCCGGCACGTCCGCGGCTGCGAACACATCTCCATCGAATCGAACTACGATGCGAGGTTGCTCGAGGAAGGGCCATACCCACGTTCGCTCAAGGAACGCATTGGGGGCCCAGGTGGCCACTTGTCGAACGACCAAACGGGTCGGTTCTTGGCCGAGGTCGTCGATGCCTCCACGAAGAGCATCACTCTCACCCACCTCTCGGAGAAGAACAACCGACCTCATCTGGCGGAATCCACCGTTCTGTACCATCTCGACGACCTCTTTCAAGGCGACATCCGGATCTCGTTGCAGGACGGGCCGGACTTCAGCGTCTACCTTGCTCCTGACGTCCATCACGACGGGGCCCAGAACGAAGGCATGCTTCGCGTGGGACGTGAAGACTCATAGGCGGACGGAACGGTCACGGCCCATGGAGCGAGCAGGGCCCTTGGCCACGACGCTCCGACGTGATGAAGAGGCCGTGAGCGAAGTGCTCGGCGTCATCATGCTGCTCGCCATGGTGATGACCATCATGAGCGGCGTTTTTGTCTTCCTGCAGCCCTACTTGGCGGACTTCGAAGACAACGCGAACTGGAAAAGCGCTCAGGGCATCGCTGAACGGCTGGACGACCGCCTCAGCGTCGCCGCAGCTTCCCCTGAGGGCATCGGCATCCGCACCACCTTTGCCATGCAGGCCACGTCCATCAGGACCTTGCAGTTCATCGAGGATTGGGACCTTGCCGCGGACCTTTCCAGTGGCGACGCCGTGACCGTCGACCACCGTGACGAGGACAGTTTCACCGTGACGGCCAGGAACCAAACCGCGCGGTCGGTGACCGTCCTGACCCCCGTTGGCGTGGAGACCCATGCCCTGTCTGCATCAAACGCCTCGACCCTCATCGAACACAACGTCGGCTCTGAACATTGGAGCGTCATCACGGTCCACGACGCAGACGGGCTTCCACTGCACCGTGCGGTGTCGTGGGCCATGTCCGGCCTCGAAGTCCATACCAGCCTCGGGACGGGGGAACACCGCATCGCCATGAGCAACCATGGACGCATTGAGCGGTTGGGCGACGACCCGTGGGACCTCCAGCATGCACCGGCCCTCAGCATCGACACCCTCGTGAACGGTGAACTTCGCTTGAGCCTCGCCCTGAGGGACGTCACAACGACCGGAGGCATCGGCGGAGGAAGGGTCCCCCTCGAGTTTGTCTCCCTTGGCGCGATGGAACTCTTTTCAGGAGAGGTGTGGAACCTCAAGTTCGGCATGAGGAACACCGTCGCTGATTCGATCACGCCTCAAATCCACGAAGCATGGCTGATGGACTACAGCCTGCACCGTTCCTCAGGCACGCTCGATACGTTCGTCGGACTCGCTCCGCATCAGCGGGCATCGGGCGCGGACGGTTTCACCGTCGCAACGGGAGGCGCTCCCCTGTACCTTGAAGTGGACATGTCTCGCGTGGAGGTGCGCCCATGAGGCTTCACCGTGATGACGCGGCGGTGTCCTCCACCGTGGCCACCGTGCTCCTGTTCGGAGGCGTGGTCAGCATCATCGGTGTGATGATGGCCTCGATGATGCCTGTGATCGAAGAGATGCAGGGCTCCATCGAACGAAACGACGTCGGGTCCCAACTGATGCTGCTCGCCCAGCGCACCGACGCCCTCGCCGAAGCGGGCATGCCAGGGGACACGACCGACATCGACCTGCGTCCGCTCGACGGCGCGTTCGCGTGGGACGAGGCCGCCAGCGGCATGTGGTACGCAGCATCATGGGCGCAGGGCCACACGCTGCGGTCCGACGGCCTCTTGGACCTCGACGGCGAGTTCGTGGTCCGACACCCGCAGTCGATGACAACCTCGGTGTGCCTTGACGACCTTCGCTTAGGTCCAGACCGACCACACCACTACAGCACGCCAGGGTGGGCCGAACGGGCCGTCGTCACCCTGACCCCCGGGGTCGCAGAAACGTTGGGCCCCATCGATGTCACCACAGGGAACAACGTCATCACGGACCTGCGTGCGGGCGACGTGGCCGTCCTCGATCCCGCCCCTGCCTCCTTGAGCGCGAACGCCGCCCTCACCGTGCTTCACCTCCGCGGCGATGGGGGAGCCGTCACCGTTGCACCGCTGGACGCCGATCCGACCGATGGCACCGGGCGTTCGTGGTCCCTCCCGCTCCCGGCAGGAACCCACCGCGTCCTTCTGTCCTCGTTGGACCTCAGCATGGTTGAATGGCGAAGCCCGTTCGGCTCCGGCACCGAGGTGACGTCCCCGACCGATCAGATGGGTGTCGGGCACGGCGTCACGTTGGACCTCACCTTCGACGAGCCCGCGCTGCTGCACGTGTCCAGCAGCGCGCCAGGAGACCTCGTGGTGCTCGTCGGGAACCTCACGGACGTCGGCCGTGTGCAGCTCAACGCCCGAAACGGCGCGTACGTGGGCACGTCCTTCTTGCCTCCACACGCAGAGGGGACCCTCCTGCTCACCAACCCAAGCGACGACGCCGTCACGGTCACATGGCGTGGCGACGGGCGCACCGTGCCTTCAGGAGAAAGCACGGTGGTTGCTTGGCCACCAAACGGTGTCGACGGTCCCGCGCTGGTGGAGGCTGAAGGAAGCATCATGGCCGCGTGGCTTGCCGGCGACGACGGCGT
>JALRLN010000037.1 GCA_023254445.1 Candidatus Poseidoniaceae archaeon
AGCAGACGATGCATCGCACGAGGTTCGATTGAACGGCATCGCCGCTCGATACAACGCCACCGGAAGCGACGTGCTTCTGGAGGACGACGGCACCACCACCAGCAGCCTTGTCCTGCCCTCGAACCACACCCTCAGCATCGATGGCGGGCCCGTTCGGGTGACCGAAGTGATCGGCGATCACGGAGCCGCAGTTGCCCTTCATGACGGGGAAGACCGCTGCCTGCGCGTTGGTGTGGAAGCCTCCGGCTGGGTGCTTCTTGACCTGCCATGGCGAAGCGCAACGGGACAGGAACTCCCAGACCTGAACCGCATGTGGCGAGAGGGGTCGCACCCCGCAGGCGTTGAAATGCGTGTCAGCGGCGTGGTGGGCGTGTCCGAGCACCAACCCCTCGGCACCGTCTACGCCGTCCAACTTTCACGCTTGCAATATGGATTTTCAAGTTCCATCCAAGGCATGGAAGTGGCGTATTCTGGAGGAGCGGTGGTCACGAACCATCCCGAATTTGTCCCACTCGCGCTTCGCACGCCCACCGACCGAGGCGGCCCCGGCCCTCGCTTCGCTGCGACCATCCCTGCGATGCACCCAACCACGGACAGCATCGTTGGAGGGGGCCCGATGGACCTTGAAGTGACGCTTCAGAACAGGCACGCCTTGGCGTCCGCGACCGCATGGGAGGTTCGACGTGGCTGGACCGGACCATACGGTGCTGCCATCGCCGAAGCACACGCGTATGCGTTGGAAGGAAGCGCGGACTGGACCGTCTATCCGGGTCGACTGGATCTGCTTACCGACTATGTTGGATGGGTGCCGGACCCAGCCCTCGGAACGCAAGAGGCCGTGTGGCACACGGGCGGCGACCCCATTCAGTTCTCCTTGCAACTGGCCGTGCTTGACGTCACCCTACGGGAGGCGGAGGCATGACCACGATTCGACGGGACGAGGAAGGCGCTTCGACGGAACTCGGTTACGTGTTCACCTTCCTGCTTGGCGTGCTGCTCCTTTCCGTCTTCGGTGTGTGGGCCTACGGCATCGAAACGGCCACCCGGGAGCGGTGGAACGAAGCCGCGGTGCAGGCGAACCTCGATGACCTCGCTGAGGCCATCGAACGGGCGGACGATGCCGCCCGGATGGACCCCGGCCTTCGCTACGTGGAGCGGGTGGACTGGCGGCCTAGCGAGGCCGACGAGACCCGGATGACGGTGGTCTTGGAGGCCACGACCCTTCGCCTTGAGGACAGGGGAGGGTCGTTGGATCGGTCGGTCCTGCTCTCCGGCGTGGCGCCCACGTTGCATACGGGGAGCATCACGCTCGCCGGCATTGACGTGATCTGGGTCGTCTACGAAAACGGGGTAACGTCGATCGAAACCGTGCCGCCGCTGGACACCCTCAGCGGTTCATGACTGCTGCGTGGACCTGGGCTTGAACGTCCCTCATTCGCGATTGTGCCCCCAGTTCCCTGAACACAGCAAGGGCGCGTTGGAGGTACTCCATCCGTCGCTGCTTGTCCGGCGTCACACCGCCCAATTTCGACAAGAGTTCCCCGATTTGCATCCTCAGGTCGTTCGCCTCCGCAATGACGAGGGCCTGCCGGTACTGCTCGGTGGCTTCGTCGACGCTGCCCGCGTCCTCGTGAACTTCACCGAGCAGCATGATGATCTCCACCGTGGCCACGACATCGCCACCTTGTGCCATGGACTCCACTGCACTGGCATAGTGATGCAGCGCAAGGTCACGGTCTTGCATCCTCGCATAGTACCGCCCGAGGACGGCCTGCGCCCGTGCGTGAAGCATGCCTCCCTCGTCGTCTTGGGTGGCCTCGAACGAAGCGATGGCGTGGTCACGCGCCCGGTCCGATTCGCCGAGGTCCAGAAGGGCGCGGGCGAGGCTGATTCGCGAAGCAACCAGACCCGCAGGGTCCTTGCTCGACGAGAGGATGTTTTCGACCTGACCGTACGCCTCCAGGGCCGCTTTGGTGTCGTTTTTGCGCCTGAGCAGGTACCCCATGTTGTTGTACGAGCGCGCTGCTCCTTGTTCGTCAGCGATGCCGATGAAGCCCTCGAGGGCCTCACGGTGCATGCTGAGCGCATCGTCCGCTCGCCCTTGCTTCAAGGCGACGTCGGCCAAGGTCGAGCGGATTTGCGCCGATGTTTGGGGGTCAGCATCGGGAAGGGCAAGTTCGAGGACCTCTGAGGAGGCATCGAGCCGTCCTTGGAGCGCGAGGACCTCACCGGTGATCTGACGCAAGCGCGCCCGCTCCTCGCCCCCGATTTCGTCCATCGGCAACCGGTTGAGGAGCGTGAGCACCTCCATGTGGCCCCTTGCCACCAACGTGCGTCCTTCGGTGCTGAGCAAGGAGGCTGCTTCGCCGTATTCCTCGCACTCCAGCAGGTGATGGATGTACTCAATGGCTTGCTCCGGCGTATCGTGGTGGTCCGCGTACCACGCGACGCAGCGTCGGTGCAGGTCCTGCCGCTGCTGGGCGTCCAGGCTGCGCAAAAGGAATTCGCGGATAAGGTCGTGCACGTCAACCGTGTTCGCGTCGGCCTGCCGTGCGAGCCCCTGCTCCACCAGCGATTCCAGCACATCGAGGTCCAGGTCCTGCTGACCGAGCGCATCGAGCGACACCGATTCGCGGTACACGGCGATGGCCGAGAGCACACGCTTTTGCTCAGCGCTCAACTTGGCAAAAATCTCCACGCTCACGTACGCTTCCAGCGATTCGTGGTACGCATCAGCGTGCGCCCCGCGGTTGATGAGTTCGAGCACGAGAGGATGGCCTCGCGAGAGGCCATGGATGTGGAGCCACTGCTCGTCGGAAAGGTCCTCAAATCCGCTCAGGAGTTGCCGTGTGGCTTCCGGTTCGAGGCCGTCCAAGGGCAGCACGAAGGAGCCGATGCGCCCCTCAGCGTCCTTCGCCGCAACAACCGGCTTGTACGAGCGGGAAAAGAGGACAAGCCCCACCAAATCATCGGCGTCGATCAGGTTCAGCGTGACCCCCTGCACCACGTTGTGCAGGGTGGCGTCGGTGACCTTGTGGTAGTCGTCCAAGATGATCAGGGACGGGGACCCTGCCAGCGAATCCACAATCATACGGGCCGCATCGGAAGGTTGCGGGACCGGCGTCGCAGCCAAGTAATCGGAAAAGGTCGAATCACCGATGTTCGCCAACCATTCTGCCACGGACTCAAGGAAGGCGCGTGCACCTTCCCAATCCTGACAGCGATGGTACAGGATGTTCCTGCGGTGCGTGAACTGCTCGACAAGTTTCGCAGCGACCGTCGTCTTTCCAATGCCGGCGATGCCCGGAATGAGCAGCGTCGAGGCGCGGGCGTCGAGGAGGTTGACAATGTGGTCCAATTCCCGCTCACGGCCGTAGAAGCGGCGGAGGCGAGGCAGATCGGCCACCGTGCTCACAAGTTGCTTCTCAACGTGCTTCGACAGGTCGCGATCGACCAAATCCGCGGACAGGCCACGGAGGTCGAGCACGCCGTTGTCGTCCATGTATCGAATGACGTCGACAGGCCGCATCGGAAAGGGGAGGACCTTGTGCACGCTGCCGAGATCGGTACGTTCGGTGCTTCCATTGGGCAATATGCAATGCACCGGATGGGCACGAAGCCGAAGCCATGTCTCTTCCGCCAGCCCGACGCCCCCGTCCGTCAGGAAGTACGCCTTGCGCTTTCGCGCGACGCCTGACACGTGCGCTTGCCGTTCCACGAGCAATCCAGAATCCTTCAGCGAGGCGATGGCACGCGGGACGTTCGACCGAGCGATGGCGACGGCGTTGGCGATGCCCATCTGGGAGAGCGCGAAGGGAACCTCCACGCTGCTCTTGAAGTCCGCATAGTCCCGAAGGTGGAGCAGGATCCGTTCCTGAACCCCAGGCTTCGGGAGTCCGCTCACCTCGACCAGCCTCACTGTCCGGGTGGGGTGTAGTTGGGGTCAGGGACCCATTGGTTGTTCGCTGCGTCCCACAACCATCCAGGATGCTGCGATGCAGCGGGTGCGGCTGCGGCAGCGGGAGCCGCTGCTGCTTGTTGGGCAGGAATCTCCGGTGTCGACTTCTTGGCCCATGCGTAGGGGTCTTCCTCAACGGCCTCGGTGCCGTCCACCTCGTCGGAGGCGAGGTCTTCTTCGAACTCAACGAAGAAAATCAACACCACCGCAGCCAACCCTACGATGGCCACCAAAGCGCCCAGCACGAGCAGCAGCGTGTTGCCACCGCTGTCCGCAGCAGCGGCCGGGGTGATGGTGTACACGCCCCCGCTGGCGGCCGATTGGCTTGCCATCTCGAAGCGGATGTCTCGGATGCTGTCGCTGTTGAAGTTGGAGGCGGTGATGTCCATCTCCCACGTTCCGTCGCTCGCAACGCGAGTCTGGTTGATCAGACCGCCCGTCAGGAAGCGTGCCTCGACCGTTTCACCAGGCAAGCCTGTTCCACGGAAGGTCACGGGGGCATCCGCATCAAGGACGGCACCCGTGCTCACCTTCTCAACGTCAAAGACGACGGGACGGACGAGGTAGTTGACGCGGAAGGAGTAGGCCACGGAATCGTATTCGTCACGGGCTTCAAACATCACCGAGTCAAGGGACCATTCGCTGATTTCGGTCGTGGTTTGCGCCATGAAATCCATTGGGTTGTAGATCGCTGTACCGTCGGCCGTGATGCGAATGTAGGCACCGTAGTCGTCGTCCTCAAACGTTGCTGGATCGTTGTAGATGTCAAAGATCAGCAGGGACGCGTCGTGGTCGGCATCGGAGAAGAAGGCCGTCAAATCGAGCGCGGCTCCCGTCCCGCAGCGTTCCTGCGAGGTTGATACCGCGTCACAGAAAATCGTTAGCGTCTGAGGCCAAGCGCTGCCGTTGAAGACCGGGGCGTTGTTTTCGCGGTCCACCGGGTTGTCGATGCGAACGCGCATGCGAACTTCGTCGGAATAGTCCTCACCGTCGTACGCAACGACCACAATCTCGTATTGCTGGTCGTGGATCAGGTCCGACGTGTCCCAGAAGGCCTGCCACGCACCGTTGGAAAGGAATTGCGTGACCGTGATCTCGTCGTTGGTCATCTCGATGCCGGACGCGAGGTCGAAGATCCGCACCTCAACGCGGGTGACCTGGCCGTCGTTGTCAAGGGCGCCACCTTGGAGCTTGGAGAATTCACTCGCTCGGAGGATGTCGCCATCGGACACGATATCGCCGTCTTCGTCGAGGATGTCGACCGTCACGAACGGAGGCGAGTTTTCGTTCTCGATCGTCAAGGTGCGGCGCTCCACCGTGCACCCAACCGGCCAGTCGATGCAGAAATCGGAATCCGCTGCCCACACTTCGAAGGTGTATTCGCCGCTTGGAAGTTCTTCGAACAGCCACGTGTATTCCCACGCGGTTTGTCCAGTGATCTTCGTGTGCGAGAAGTAGTTGTTCGGTCCCGAGATGTTGAACCAGATCTCCCGAATGTCCGACCCTTGGACCCCTGAGTACGGGTCGGAGGCGGTTCCGCTGAACAGGACGTCACCGTCGCGGTGCGTCGTCCCGTCCAGCGGTTCGTTCAGGATGAGGGTTGGTGCAACGAGGTTCAACTTGTAGACCCGTGATTCAATCGGCGATTCGTCCAGCCCGTCGGTGGCTCGGACACGGAAGGTCACGTCGCTTTCACCCTCAGGGTGACCCGAAAGGTCCCAGTCGAACGTCCATGTCTTGAACGGATGGTTGTCCTTCGTGATCTCACCGTTCGCACCGGAGGTGTCCGTGGCGGAGTACCACGAGGTGCTGCCAGGAGGCTGAACTTCGACGCGCTTCACGACGCCGAACTGGCTGTCGTAGGCCACGATGTCGTTGACGTATTCGCCGGGGCTACCGCTGCCGGCTTGTCCGTCCCACGCAGCGCCAGTCAGCGTCACGGTGGTGGCGAACGAGGAGCCGTCCGGTTCGTTGACCACGATGCTTGGTCGCGTGTTGTCGAGGTTGATGATGTCGTCCACGCCAGAGCTCAGCGTGAACG
This sequence comes from Candidatus Poseidoniaceae archaeon, assembly GCA_023254445.1. GTDB lineage: Archaea > Thermoplasmatota > Poseidoniia > Poseidoniales > Poseidoniaceae > MGIIa-L3. The sequence continues at coordinate 6,000 of JALRLN010000037.1, forward strand.
AGAAGGATTTGGTGCCCTTGCCGAATTTGTACGCCTCGACGGTGTAGAACGCCATCTCCCGCCCTCCATTCGAACAGGAATCGTCTGCAGCGTCGACCTTGGTGTCGCCGTCGTTGTCGTAGCCGTCCGCGCAGGAGTTTTCATCGATCGATTCAACAGCAGGTGTACCAGGAACGTCGACGCCGGTGTCGCCGACCTGGTGGTTCCAGTTGCGGTCAAGCAGGAAATCGCTTGGCAGGGAGACGGAGTCGGTGAACCCGAAGGCGTCCGTTTCCAACTCATAGAGCGGGAGGCCGGTGGCGTCACGGATGACCACCGTCGCATCAGCAACGTTGGAGCCCTTGGCCTTGACCTGATAGCGCACCAGTTCACCTTGACGGACTTGCGTCCCCCACTCGGAGTTCTGGTTTTGGACGTAGACCTTCGATGGATCGAAGTTCTGCAGGTCTGCGAAGGAGAACACGGTCGAGTTCTGAACCAACTCGATCGCCAGGGGCATGCCACGAGGTGGCATGGTGGACGACACGGGGAGTTGGAGGCATTCCTCCGTCACGTACGGGCATTCTGCACCCTCCCATGCCAGCATGATGGGGTACGCGTATCCGCCCTGTGGATCGGGGATGTACTCCGACTGCACCGTAACGCGGGATTCGGTGATGTTGTACACTTGCGAGGCGTTGGTCCAGGTGTTGCCCGAGAAGTACCCAATGGAGCCGTACTTGTTGCCGTAGGTGTCGTCGAACTGGAAGATGCGCACCGCGAAGTCGCCCGTCTCCATGTCGTTGTCCTGCACGTTGACGATGCCGCCGTTCACGCGCAGGGCGTCCCCCTGGTTGTTTCGGACGGTGTTGCCTTCGATGGTCGCGCTGGCCATGAAGACGTGGATGGCGGGGCACTTGAAGTCGCCACCGTACATCCAGTCCGACGTGCACGTCCCGGTGGAATTCTCGATGATGTTGTTGGCGAAGTACATCCTGTTCTCGCTCGGCGCGGGGACGCTCCATCCTTGGTCGCGGAAGTGGTACTCGCCAAGGATGACGGGCTCCTTCTCCGTGTCGTGGATGGTGTTGTTTTCAGCGATCACGTCTGAAGTACCGAGGATCCACAATCCGTTGAAACCGGTGATGGGCCCAATCTCGTTGTTGTAGAGTTCAACGGTGGACGAGCGAACCGCGACGCCGGAACCGCTGCTTGCGCCGCTGACCAAGTTGCGGGAGGCCGAAACACGGGCGCCGTCGTAGGCGGTGATGCCAGCACCTTCACCGGTGGTGAACACGTTGTCGTTGATGTAGAGGGTGTGCTCAACGTCCCCGGTCACCTTGTACCCGTTGGTGTCAAGGCCGTTGCACAGCACGTCGATGTCCGAATTCTCCATCCAGCCGGACGAACGGCGGAGGAACACGCCGTAGGCGTTGTCGGAGATGTCCAAGCCGTCCATGCGGATGTAGGATTCCTCAGCGTACACGACAGAAAAGCCACCGCCCTGGTTGCCGCAGGTCGCTTCGGTGTCGCCGGTAAAGACCGAGTCGCGCAGTTCGAAGGTGGACAGGATACCAAGGCCCGCCCCGTAGGCCTGAACGGAGGCAGCCTTGTACTCGTTTTCGTCCACGCCAAGGGTGAACTCGGAATCGCTGATCGTGGGTGCTGCAGCGTTCAGAACAACCACGTTGCTCGTGTTGATGTTGGCAAAGGAAAGGTGGTCGGCCTCGAGGCTGGCACCGTCGAAGATGAGGGCGCCGTAGAGGGAGCGCTGAAGGCTCTGTGAGTAGATGGGGTAGCCGTAGGCGCCCTCGAAGTGGACGTAGGACATGCCGGTGATCGCCTGGTCGATGGTCGAGCGGATAACCACGCCACCACCGCACGCAGCGTCGCTGTTCCAGCGTTGGATGTTGGCGTTGTAGCACCGTCCTGTCGCGGACCAGTTGGAGGGGGTCCCCCACGAAAGTTGGATTTCGGAACCGCTGCCGCCCTGCGTTGCACCGCACGCGGAATCGCCTGCGCAGAGCGCCCCCCTCACGTTGAGGAACACGCCTGCGGGGAAGTTGACGGTGGTTCCCGCGTTGATGATCAACTTGGCTCCTTCCGCCACCTCAACGTCGCCGGTGAGGGTGTGGGTGCCGGACCAGGTTTCGGTTCCAACGATGATGCCGGATTTCGTTTCGTTTGAGGCAGAAGCGCCCGGGACGAAGGCCATCCCTCCGAGGGTGGAGAGGAGCATCAAGGACACGAGAAAGAGGCTGCTGAATCGGCGACGTCCGTTCATAGGTTCACCATGTTCTGCTGCACAGGGCATGGTATAATGCTGTGGGCCGTTTTGGGCCGCTGGATGTATCACTGGACGGCTACAATATCACATTCGAGGCCCTTGAAATATCAATTTGAACCAGAAGTATCGGCGCAACCGACGTCAATGGAGGCACGCCAGGCCTCAGCGTCGAGGACGCCATAGCCGGCCTGGGGGTCGTGCACGCCCCCCAACGAATCCGCAAGGGAACGTTTCACTTCATGGACGCACCGGTCGTCTCCAAGACCGCGCAGTGCGGGATGTTCCTGCAACACCATGCTCAGGGCTGCGCTCACCAGCACCGTGCCGACCGACGTCCCGCTCGAAGCGTACCAACCGTCGTCGAACCCGGTCGAAATCACGTCCACACCCGGTGCGATCACTTCGGGCTTCTCGTTTGGCTCATCGCCTTGCCCGCCCATGGACGACGAAGACCAGACCGTTCCGTTTTTGTCGGAAGCGCCCACGGCAATAACCTGGGGCACAAAGGCCGGCGAGGAAACTTGTCCGTCGTCGTCAGGACCACCGTCGTTGCCCGCCGCGGCCACCACGTACACGCCGCTGGCCAAGGCACGACGCACAGCGCCGGCCACCAAATCCTGGCTTCCTGGAATGCGAGCCCCACCCAGCGACAAGGAGATGATGTCTGCTCCGAAATCGGATACGCACCAGTCGATGGCGTCCGACACCACGTCTTCGTCGCCGGTGTTTTCGTCGTTGTCGTTGGCTGCGAGCGCCGCCACGACGCCCAGCCGAACACCGGGGACGGCCCCTTGTTGATGGGCGTTCGCCACCAGCAGTCCGACCATCATCGTCCCGTGGGCGGTGGACCCGTGGTCAACGGGCGTCCTCGAACGTTCAATGAGGTCGAGGAAGGTGAGGTTCACATCGGCCAACGCGCTGTGGCTCGTATCGACGCCGGTGTCCACGACGCACAGGCTGACGCCCTCACCGTCCAAGCCTTGGTCGCCGAGCGCGCGCAAGCCCGTGCTTTCGAAGGCCCATTCTGCGTTCGGAGGAGGGAGGGTCACCACCAACCATCCTTGGCTCATGATGAGCACCAGCAATCCAATCAGGACGGCTGCGCTGACAAGTGAGCCGTTGCGCGGCCGTCGACGGCGCTGGAGCGGGCTGACCTCAACAGGGGCCCAGCCCATGACTTCCGAGCGCCAGCCGACGTCGTGCTGCACCGCGGAGGGGTCGACCGCCGTGAGGATGCGAGGCTCCCCCGGTTCAGGGAGAAACTCAACGCCATCGAGCCCGCTCGGCCTCACGGCATTCGCTCCCCACGTGCCGTTTCAAAGCCCTGTTCGGGCTCAGAAGCGGCGACCGCCTTCGCGGACGATCTTGAAGCCGCCGACCACGACCAACGCAACAATCACGAGCACGATGAGACCAGTGAGGGTCTGACCGCTTCCTTCCGTTGCCTCGATGTTGTAGGTCATTTGGAAGTCGATCGGTTCGTCGCCGGTGCCGATGTTGGCCGGTTGTGCGAACGAAGCATCGTCCCCTGCAACTTCGATGTAGAACTCGAAGCGGTGCTTCCCACTCGACATGAAACCGACGTCAAAGGCGGCGTTCACGGTCTCTCCTGCTGGAACGGCGATGGTGACCTGCTGGTATTCGGCGTCCACACCCTGTTCACGCAGGTAGACGATGACGTTGCTCGCGTCGCGCTCACCTTCGTTCGTCACGGGGAGGTTGAGGATGGTCACGTCCTGCTCGGCCACGTTGGTGGAGGCCTGCACGGCGTCACCTCCGTCTTCGTCCACGGTGATGAGGATCTCAGCGTACCGCAGGGTGAAGTCCACTTCATCGACCGTTCCATCTTCGTTTTCGACGAAGACCGTCAAGTCAAGGAGGTCGCCGCTGCTCAAACTCGCATCAGAACGGACCGTGAAGGCCTGCACGCGGCTGTCGCCGGCAGCGACCGTGACGGTGCTGGACGTTGGCGTGATGTCCCAGAGGTCGGCGTTGTACGTGCCGAGTGAATAGGTGAACGTCGCATCGCCGTTGCCGGTGTTCGTCAGGGACACCTCAATGCTCGCTGCATCATCAGCGCCAATACCGACCTCGTTGTCGGTCGCGGATGCGGTGAAACCGTGAACTTCGGGCACCTTGACGGTGAAGGCACGCTCGGTGTATTCACCGGAATCAGCGCGGAGCGTGACGGTGACGGTGTGGCCGTCCGTGAGGGAACTCGCGTTCGCCTGGCTCGGCAAGGTGATGCGAACCTGAAGCGTCGTGGAGGAGGCCACATCGTCGTCGGTCGCGTCGGCACCGATCCCAAGGCGCACCTCACGGGTCGAGGTCCAGTTCTCGCCGTCCTGGAACTCAATGGTCCACGCCGATGCATCGGGTGCGTTGCCGGCAGAGCCTGTCGCGGTGTAGACATCCTCAAACTCGGTGCCGTCGTAGGTCACGTCAACGCTCATCAAGATCTGAACGTGCTCGCCGTCCTCGGTCTGCTTCGCGACCATTTCGACGCCGTCCGCATCGTTGACCACCGACTCCACGGTTCCGTCGTCCACGGTCCCGACCTCGACGAGGAGGTCTCGGTCGGTGGCGCGTTCAAGGGTCAAGGTGAGGTCTTGCCGGTCTGCAGCGACCGTTGTGGAGACGCTGCCTGAGTAGCTCATGTTGAGGGCCAAAGCGTGCTGCACGGTGACCACTTCTCCGGAAACGGAGAACGAACCCGAGGGAACGAGGAGTTCCAAGGTTCCGTCGGCGTTCAGCGCCACGTCCCATGCTCGGCCTTCACCAAGGTCAACCGTGACGACGGGGGTCTCGATGAACATCGCAGCCCCTGCATCCTCGCTGCCAAGGTGGTGGTGCACGAGGTCAATGTCGGTCCAGTTGGTGTGGAGGTCCACGTACCCACCCTTGCTCATGGTCTGCTCAATGGAGCCGCCGTCGGCAACGCTGGCTTCGAGGAGGTCGATGGCCACGGCGCCGTCGTTCTCGCCCGGATTCGATTCCTGGACCACGACGAGCCAGTCGCCTGGCTCGACCGTTGCGCTCCAAGCGAGCGTGGTGCCGTCGAAGGTGGGGTTGGTGATCGTGACCGAGTCGCGGTCAAGGCCGGACGCAGGCACGAGCACGATGGTCGCACCGTCCAAGCGGCTGCTGTCGACGCTGTCGGTGATGGTGCCGGAGACGTCAACAACACCAACAGACACCTCGAGGTCTTCCGATCGCGCGCTGTCGTGAACCGGGAAGTAGGTCGTGTTGTCCAAGGCATACCCAAGGTCGGCAAAGCCGAGGCGGGTGCCGTTGACGCTGTAGTTTCCACGAGCGGGGACGAACAACTGCCACACGCCTTCATCGTCGCTGGTGACGTTGTCACTGAACGTGCTGCCGTCGAGGCCAACCACGGTGATGTTGAACTCGGCCACGCCTTCCACGGCATCGGCGACGTCGTCGCCGTCAAGGTCCCAGAACAAGCGACCGCCGATTTCGACCTCATGGGCTGCAGCGGCCGCCTGGACGGTGGTCGCGTTGCTCGTCACGCTGAAGGGCGACGCGGACGTGTCCACGGTCCAGCGGTTCTGTGCATCCGTGCGCTCAAGGTGGAGCGACCAGTCGCCCGGCATGATTGTCTCCGTCGCGAAACCGCTGTCGTTGGTCAATTCCATGCTGACGTTGCCAAAGCCATCGGCGGACACGAGCGTCAGCCGGAAGCCCTCGAGGTCGCGCTCGCTGAGCGCTTCGGTCAGGTGCACCTCAACGGTGCCGGCCACGACGGTCTGCAGGGCAAGGTCCGTGACCGCGCTCGATGCATCGAGGGTGGCGCGCAGGGTTTCGGTGAGGTTCTCCTCGACGAAGGGCGCCACAACAGCAATCCACTCCCCGGAGGGAACGTAGGCCGCGAACGAGCCGTTCTCGTCGACCGCCATGGTCCTGTAGTCCTCTCC
>JALRLN010000038.1 GCA_023254445.1 Candidatus Poseidoniaceae archaeon
GGCGCCTCGAAGAGGTCGCCCCCCTGAAGCCGTGCGAGGTGCGCCCCGTGAGGTTCTGCATCATGCAGGCTTGTCACGCCCTTCGTGACCGTGTGTGCCTCGGGCCACGGCATGGCGTCCAAGGCGCGCAAGGCATCGTCGACACCGGCCTGCTCTTCGTCTTCAATGGCCACGAGCGTTGCTTCCTCAACACCAAGGCTGAGCAGCAAGGATCGGTGGTTGGGCAGCGGGTCCTTTGCTTCCCAATACGAAAGCAACTCGTCGTTCGCGTAGCCAGCGGTGGTGCCGGTGGACGAGCCAAGGTACAGGTCATCGTGGTGATGGGCGTGGCCACAACCGCGCATGGTTTCGATGTGGATCAGCGTGGGGCCGCCACCTGCCATGGCGAATTCACGGGCCACGGCCACGCTGGCGTGCACTGCGGCAGGGTCGCTTCCGTCGATGGACCACCCCGGGAACCCCATTGCATTGGCCTTGTCTGCCCAAAGTTCGACGCCAGATTGGTGGTCGGGCGGCGTGTCGAGGGCAATCTGGTTGTTTTGAAGGATGTACGTGATGGGGAGACCGCGCGCCCCTGCGAAGTTCATCGCCTCCCAAAACTCCCCCGATGACGAGGAGCCTTCGCCGATGCAGGCCACGTGGAAGCGATCCAACCCTTGCCGCATCGCGGCAAAGGCGAGGCCGGTCATGGTGGCAGAAGCGATCGGCAGAGGTGCTGTGGGAGGAAGCACGCCAACGTGCCAGGCCCCGACGTGAAGGTCCCGTCCGCCGGCATCGTCGTGCCCTCCGTTTTGGTTGGAGCCAACCTTGCCGAGGTTCGCACTCATCACGCTCAGCGGGGTATCGCCCATGGCGAGCCCCAAGCCCACGTCCCGGATCATCGGCGCCACAAGGTCGCCGTCGTACCCTTGCCCGGGCCGGGCATCGAGCGGTGCATCCGGTTGACGGTTCAAGGCCGTGGCGGCCGCCACGATGGCTTCCTGCCATGTGGACCTGAAGCCCTTGCCTCCGAACATCCCTCCGTCCGGGGTGGGGCGCCCCTCGGTGAAGAGTTGCTTCAGTGCCTCATCCAGCCGGCGTGTACGGGTCATGACCCGCTGCCACTCAAGCCGCTGTTCGAGGGTCACGGACATGTACTGCGCCAACCGCCTCAGGCAGAGGCGCACATCGATGAGCATCCGGCTTCGGCGCCGTTCGAGGTGGAGCGCCGCAGGACGACGAGGGATGACCTCAGGGTCGTTTTCGCCATCCACCAGCAAGGCGGATTCCACCGTTGACCGTTCGTCGATGGCGTCCACAAGAGCAGCACTGAACGTGTTCCAGGCCTCAGCATCAAACGACGCATCTTCGCCGACGGCAGCGGCCCAAGCTTCGGCGACGAGCAGCAGGTGCCCCGGGTGGCGCTCGCCGATGAAGCGCAGCACCTCCGACCTGGCAGCCGCAGCGGGCAGAGGGGCAACAAAGGTCAGCGCCGACTCAGGGCGCCACGACGCACCACGAATGGGGGGGAGGTCGCCTTGTGCCATGCGTCCACCGGGTCGGCCACGGTGGCAGGGCCTTCAAACCTGCCCGTCGTCCTCGTCCTGCTCCGCCTCAGGCCAGATGGCGAGGATCTCCTCGGCGAATCCTGTGGCGTCTTCCACGCGTGTCATCAGGCTGGTGTCGGACACAGCGCCAGGTCGGCCAAGGTCCCACAACAGGTCCCTAATGTCCTCGACGCACAAGCGGACGTAGGACAGCGTCTCCACATCCACGCCACGTTGACCCTCGGCAAGAGGGGCCGTGATGCGTGGTGCGGGCTCGTCAAGCAGCGACATGGCGGCTTCGACGTCCTTGACGATGGAGTCCGCTTGCCGCTGCAACGCCGCCTCCATTCCTCCGGTTGCGTCGCCGCTGAGCATCGCCGTACGCGCGGCAGGGCCTTCGCCTGAACCAAGGGTCGCGGATTTGGTCAGGTCATCGACCGTGAGCCCCGCGCGGCTTGGGGCAGGCGCAGGGGCCGGAGCAGCCGGCTCCGGACCCGTCGTACCCGACTCTTGGAGAAGGCGGCCGATGGTCTTGCGGACCAGTTCCGCGACGCCGGGCGCGTCCAGACCCTCCAGGCTCCCACCCTCAAGCACATCCTCAACCACGTCCGCGTTGATCCGTTCCGTGCCGAGCAACCCCCTGAGCATGGGCAAGGCCCACGCTCCCCCGTCCATCTGCGGCGGAGGAGCCGCGAAGGCCCCCAACGGAGTCGAACCTCCGTATCCAATCGCCGACGCCATCGGCACCTGTGCCGGGGGAGCCACCATGCGCTTCTCTGCATGGGCACGGAGCTGCTGAAGGAGGTGGCCCATGTCGAGGGGTTTGCCCAGCACTTCGGCCACCCCCGCGCGTGCAGCGGCGAGCATCATGTCTGGAGCGGTGCTTCGTGCCAGCATCACGATGCGTGTCCGAGCACCCACAGCAGGGTCACCGCTCAACGCTTGAGCAACGTCGAGCGCACTGCCGTCCGGCCACTCCTCCTCGAGAAGCAGCACCTCAGGCACGGTGGCGCGTACGGTGCCTTCGGCCTGCGCAAGGGTGCTGGTGCGTGTCACCTGAAAGCCGTCGCGCTCGATGGATGAGGCGAGCAGGGCACGCCGCCCTTCGTTGGCATCGGCAATGATGACGTGCGGCATCTTCCCTCAGGCTCGCTTTGGAGCCGACGGCCTTCAACCTCTTCCCGTGTGGAGGTGATGGTGGCTCATCCGCGGACCATCATCTCGGGGGCGAGCGCGTTCCACGCTTCGATGCCGCCGTCGAGGTTCCAGAGCCGTTCAGCAGGGACGCCTGCCTGAATCAGCGCCATCACAGCCATCATCGATCGGCCCCCAAGTTTGCAATGCACGAGGATGTCGCCTTCTTGAGGCAAGTCGTTGAGGGCACCAAGCACCGCCGTATGTGGAACATGAAGGTCACACGACGAGGCCGACAGTTGGTCGTGTTCAGCGCCGGAACGAACATCCAGCACGAACGGCGTCCAGCCATCGCGCATTCGGGCAAGCATCGTGCTGGCATCCATCGACTGAATCATTGAGACATCCCGCGAGGCCGGTCCTCCTTCAAGGTGACGACCAGCGCACGTCGGGTCATTGTCCCATACCGCACGGGCAGCGTCAAGGTTCGAGGGAAGGTCACGACGAGGGTCACGCGCGAATCGGAGGTGACGCGTCTCAAGGCGATGCACATCGACCAAGGTCAGCCTGCCGAACGCTTCGCCCGCTCGGCCGAGCAGCACGTCGATGGCCAAGGCGGCCTGCATGCTTCCGATCACGCCCGGCACAGCACCAAGCACGCCAACTTCGCCGCAACCTTGGATGGCGCCCGGCGGTGGAGGTTCGGGGTGAAGGTCCCGGTAGCCTGGTCCAGTGGCCGGGTCGAAGAGCGCCACTCGCCCTTCAAAACGATGGAGGGAGGCGTGAATCCACGGCAATCCAAGGAGAGCACACGCATCGTCGAGCAAGTAACGGGCGGGGATGCTGTCGGTTGCGTCGATGACGAGGTCATGTCCGTCGAGCACGTCCAGCGCGTTGTCGGGGGTCAACCTGGACGGCACGCCGTGAACAACGAGGTCGGGGTTGAGGGCGTGCAGGGCTTCGACGGCAACGGCGGTCTTGGGACGGCCGACATCCATCGCGCGGAACAGCACCTGCCGTTGCAGGTTTGAGCGGTCGACCACATCGTCATCGATGACCGTGAGCCGACCAACGCCCGCCGCGGCAAGGTACAGGAGGACCGGTGCGCCGAGGCCGCCTGCTCCGATGACGGCAACAGAGGAGGACAAGAGGCGGCGCTGTCCCTGCTCGCCAACTTCCGGGAGCACGAGGTGCCGTGCATACCGCTCGCGGTCAAGGGGCCGCACGACACCACCGCCACGCTCAGTCGTGCTGAGCCTCAAGCCATCGCTCGGCATCGATGGCGGCCTGGCAACCCATGCCAGCAGCGGTGATGGCTTGCCTGTACCTCGTGTCGACCACGTCGCCCGCTGCAAAGACCCCTTCCACGGAGGTCATGGTGTGCTGCGAATGCAGGAGGTACCCCTCCTCATCGGTCTTCAGTTGCCCGTCGAGGAAGGCCGTGATCGGCTTGTGACCGATGGCGATGAAGGCACCTGTGCACGCGATCTCTTCGGTTTCGCCCGTGCGCGGGTCGGACAACACGGCCCCGGTGAGCCCCTTTTCGTCCGACAACCACCGCTCCACTTGACGGAAGGGGCGAATCTCAATTTTCGGATGGGCCGCTGCCCGGTCGTACATCACCTGCGACGCGCGGAACACGTCGCGACGATGAATCAGGGTCACCTTGGATGCAAAGCGTGTAAGGAAGGTGGCTTCCTCCATGGCGGAATCACCGCCACCAACGACGATGACCTCCTCGTCCCGGAAAAAGGCGCCATCGCAGGTTGCGCAGGTGCTGATGCCACGGCCCTTCTGCTCTGCTTCGCCCTCGGCACCCAGCCAAATGGATTCAGCCCCGGTGCATACGATGAGCGCGTGAGCATGGAACACCTCGCCTTCGACGGTCACCGCGAAGGGTCGGGTTGAGAGGTCCACGGATTCAACGTTCTTGTCCTGCACTTCGAGGCCAAAACGCTCGGCCTGTTCGCGCAACTGCAGCATCATGTCCGGGCCGCCGATGCCTTGAGGGTAGCCAGGGAAGTTCTCGATGTCCGAGGTCAGCATCAGCTGCCCCCCGGACATGTAACCGGCAAACATCAGCGGTTCGAGCATCGCCCTCGCCGTGTACAGCCCTGCGGTGTAGCCGGCAGGACCGGAACCGATGATGATGACGTTTCGGACCGTGTCAGGAGCGACCATGGGTTAAGCAGGCGGGTGACCACCTTGAACGTTCTCGCCGCTGAAGGGCTGGGGCTTCATCGGTGCATGGCCACAACGGCTTCGAGGGCGGCCGCTGCATGCGGGACGAGGCGCGGCTCCACCTGCTCCGGCGTCACGCCGGGCCCAATGATGCCAAGTCCAATTGGGCGGTCGTGCTGAAGTTGGAGGACGAGCAAGGCCGACGTGACCGAGCCACCGATCACTTGACCGTGTTGGGTTTCACCGCGCTCAAGGATTCCCAGCGTCACAACGCCGTCGAGGCCCGCTTCCAGCAGACGGTTGCAGGCCAAGGGGACCTCAAAGGCTCCCGGGACCCAGACGACCTCAACGAGTTCGACGTCATGGACCTCGGCGCGCTGCTTGACGACCTCAAGCATCCGCTCGACCTCGTCTCGATGGTAGGCTCCACAGACAACGCCGACACGCATCAGGACTCACCCCGTTCTGCCAGAAGCCGCTCCACGGTGTCCACCGCCGCCATGGTCAGGGGGTCGACTTCCAGGTTGACGAGGCCTCCGGTCGTTGCGGTGCCGAGCGTGGTTCGTTCGAGCGTTTCTGGAATGAGGTGAAGCCAGAACCCGTCGACCTCACGCCGACCGACGGTCAACGAGATGCCGGACACGGCAATGTATCCCTTTTCGTGAACGTACCGCAGGACGTTGGCTTGGCAGGCGATGCGGAGGTTTCGTCCTCCGTCGAGGTCGTGGACCTCGGCGATGATGCCAACCCCCATCACGTGCCCAGAAACCAGATGACCGCCGACTTCGTCACCAAACCGAAGCGCTCGTTCCACGTTCACCTCAGTACCGACGCGCGCCTCCGTGAGGATGGTGCGTGCGATGGTCTCGGGAATCACGTCGAAGCGAACCCTCCGTCCGTCGATGTCGACCGCGGTCAAACACGTTCCGTCGATGCTCACGCTCGCGCCTCGCTGAAGCCCATCCGCGTTTGGCACGTCCACGACGATTCGGGTGATGTCACCCGAGGTGGACACCTCCAGGACCGTTCCACGGCCCTCGACGATCCCCGTGAACATCAGGCCACACCTCGCGGCTCAGCACGTTCAAGGATGCGGGCGATGATTTTCCTCGTCCCGTCGAGGTCGCCCTCCAAACCCTCGACACGGGTGACGGCGACGTTGGTGTACCCGAGGTCGTCCAACTTCGTTCGGAGGCTGGACTCGGCGTGGGTTTGGTCGTAGCCCAAGGCGATGACGTCGGGCTTGACCTTGGTGAGGATGTCGAAAATGGGCGAGGCGGGTGGGTTCCCCACCACCGCCTCATCGACGGGCTTCAACCCCTCAACAAGACGGCATCGGAACGCCATTGGGGTCACTGGCTCATGCTTTCGCTGCCGCACCGTGTCATCATGGGCGACGACCACCGTCAGGTGGTCGCCGAGGGACTTTGCCTGCTCAAGGTAGTGGAGGTGTCCGGCATGGAGCAGGTCGAAGACCCCGACCGCCATCACGCGTCGTTGCTGCACATCCATTGGCTTCACCGCCACGCCTTCATGCCTTCGTTGCCGCGAGATGATGCACGAGTTCGGCGCCGTGCACGAAGGGAATCCCGTGTTCTGCCGCCCACGCCTCAGCGTCACGGACCGGAAGGGCAGCGTCACCGTCTGGCTGCAGCATCTCCGCGCCGATCACAACGGGGACCACGCCGGCTGCACGGGCGAGACCGACAGCGAGTTCGGTGTGTCCCTGACGACGAGCGAGACCGCCCTCCGCTTCCCGGCACACCGGGATGTGGCCGGGCGTGCGGAATTCCGCCCCAAGGCGACGCAGACGTTCGGATTCGTCGAATCCACCAGCCAACACCTCCGCGGTCAGTTCGGCAAAGCGTCGTGTGGTCAACGCACGATCGCGGTCGGTGATGCCGGTGAAGGTGTCACGGTGGTTGATGGAGAGGGTGAAGGCCGACCGGGTGTCGTACTGCAGGTCGTTTGTTTGAAGCGCCTGCAGCACGGGATGCTTTGATACCAGCCCTTCATCGGAGTGCAGGTCTTGCAGGTACGGGAGCCTGAACGCTTCGCCCACTTCATGCCCGATGGCGAGGAACAACAGACCTCCGCAGGCTTGACGCAAGCGCCGCATCACCGCCGGCCCAGCGTGTGCACCGGGGTACAGCAGGTCCGTTTCCCCTTCACGGTTTTCAGCGTCGAAGACGCATACGGGCTTACCGCTGGCAAAAGCGGTGAGGGCATCCTGAAGGCCATCGCCCATGCCCCGCGGGCCGGTCCATCCTTCAAGAAGAGTCGTATTTGGGAGCAAGCGCTGAAAGCGGTGACGTGTTCAACGGAAAGGGTTCTTCATGGGGGACCATTTCGGCGGCGATGGGGGATGCACATGAGCGTCAAATTCGGACCCGCTGGCGTGCCCCTGTCCTGCAAGGGACGAACCATCGTCGAAGGGATGGACGACATCATCGCCCTTGGTCTTGAGACCATGGAGGTTCAGACCGTTCGCATGATTCAACCCCAGCACTTTGACCAGTACTGGCAGGCCGGTGTGCTGGCCAACAAAACAGGCTTCGAGATGAACATCCACGGGCCGTATTATTCCGAATTGCTTGGGAACCGCGTCGAACTGGGCCGCTCCCTCGCGAAGATCGAGGCGACGCTCCAAGCCGCCCGAACCATCAACGCGCGGCACATCACGTTGCACACCGGCCACTACGGTGCGAGCGGCCGTGGCCGTGAAGCCAACGAGCACGTGGCGAACATTTTCGCAGGCGTGGTGGAGCGCCTCGAAACCATTTGGCACGACGACGATGACGAATTCCCTGTTTTCCCGTGGATAAAAAACGGGACCCCTTCGAAGATCGGTGTCGAGACCTCGGGCCGACAGGACCTGTGGGGCAGCCTCGACGAGGTGCTTGAGGTTGTGAATCACGTCGAAGGGACCGTTCCGGTGCTGAACATCGCGCACATCCACGCACGAGGGCATGGAAGCATGCGCACCTCAGAAGACTACGGAGAACTCTTCGACCAGGTTCGGGAAACCATCGGCACGAAGGAATTCTACTGCCACTTTTCTGGTGTCGACCATCGCAGCGGCAACGCGCAGTTCTACACCCAGATCAAGAAATCCGACTTGAACTTCGAACCGTTGGCCGAATTCATCGTTGAGGATGGAGGTTGGCTCGACATCACCCTGATTTCGGACTCCCCCTTGCTCGAACACGACGCGATGTACATGCTGCAAAGCATTGAGAAGTCGCGCCACAAGCAAATCGAGCGCAAGGCCCGCGAAGACCGACGCCGGGCCCTTGCCGCGCAGACGGGTGCCAGCGTGGAAGATCTCGCTGCCCGCGAGGCGGAGCAGGCTGCCCTTCGAGCCGGTGGCGACGTCCCCTCCGTCCAGGAGGACATCACACCTGCACCGCAGGAATCCAAATCCGAGACTGAAAAGGCCATTGAAAGCACCGAGGAGGCGTCAACCGAGCCCTCCAAGAAAGCGAAGGACGCTTCCAGCGACGACGTGTTCGATTTCGACGAGGACGACGACGACCTGTTCTGACCTTCGCCTTCTGCGTAAGCAATCGGCGTCTGGCCTCCGCCTCTCGGGAATCCGCTTAAGGTGAGGACGGGCGCCGTCCTGCTGGTCACGATGGCACATATCGGCGTACTCGGCCTTGGAAACTGGGGCACGGCCATCGCGCGGTTGTGGCTTGCAGACGGCCACGTCGTCAGCGGGTGGACCATCGAAGACGAGGTGTACGCTTCGATCATGACCACGGACGTCAACGAGCGCTACCTCCCCGGCCGAAGCCTGAAGGGCATGGATGTGACGATGCGCCTCGACGAGGCCGTGAACGATGTTGAGATCATCGTGTTGGCCATCCCATCAGCGCACATCCTCGGCGTGGTCGAGGACATGCTCCCCTTCCTTCGCCCGGGTCAGGTGCTGGTTGACCTTGCCAAGGGGCTGGCTCCAGGGAAGCGGCTCATTTCCCACGCCATCGGTGAATTGCTTCACGGGGCAGGCCTGAGCAATCCTTTGGCCGTCGTTACAGGTCCGACCATTGCCCCTGAGGCAGCCGATGGCGTTCTGACCACGGCGCTCGTGGCCAGCGAGGACATGTCGATTGCTCAACGACTGGCAGCAACGCTCAGCACGCCGACCTTTGTGCTTCATGCGGCCAGCGATCCGGTCGGCGCAGAGTTGTGGGGGGCGTACAAGAACGTCGTCGCCCTTGCGTGCGGCCTTGTGGACGGGCTCAAGCAGACAGGGACGATGGGCGGTGACAACCTCAAGGCTGCCATTTTTGCCGCAGGCTTCCGCGAAGGCTGCTTGGTGCTGCCCGCCCTCGGTGCCTCGGCTGAAGTCGCATTCGGGCCTGCAGGTCTCGGCGACCTTTACGTCACGGCGACGTCGCCGTTCGGCCGGAACCGGACCATGGGCGAAAAACTCGGTACTGGACGTTCCCTTGAGGAGGCGTTGGAAGAAATGACGATGGTGGCTGAGGGCGTACGGGCAGCACGGATGTTCAAGCGACGCGAGGAAGACATGGGCCTCGACCTGCCGTTCGTCTCTGCCGTGACCGAACTGCTGGATGGGATCATCGATGCGGAGGAATGCTGCCGTCGCATCGTGAGCCTCTGAGCCTGCGAATTCGTTTTGTGCCCGCGGGGCTTCCGCTCGGTATGGCGGACCTGACGGACCTTGAAGCGCGCCTCCATGCTTGGCTTGTTGCCAGCGATTTTGAATCCGTTCCGTGGAGCACGGCCAAGGCTGCCAAGGCCTTCACGTCCAAGGACGCGCCCGTCAGTGAGGACGACGTTCGTCAAGCGCTCGCAGCCCTCACGCGCAAAGTGCCTCAGAAAATTCAGATCCGATACAGCGACGGCCACATGCACGTGGCTGCAGAAGAATGAATCAGGCCGTTGGCGCGTCTTCTTCGCCCGGTGAATGGGCCTCGTCTTCTCGAAGGTACAGCCAGCCAAGGGTGCTGGCGTAGGCAAACCACGTGAGGACCTCGAGCAAGGTCGGGTTTCCGTTCCAGCCGAAGGCCGCCGCAAACAGCCCTCCAATCGCACCCTTTTCGTGCAGAAGCGGCGCTGTGCCGGTGCCGTCCCAGTCAGGGTTCACGCTCCAAACTTCATCCACAAACACGGGGATCAGCCCTGCGTCCTCTTCCTGCAGTTCGTGAACACCGTGTGCAGCAAGCCCCGCACCGACGAAAATCAACAGCACGGTGGTCACGCTGAAGAGGCGCTTGATGTCAACGCGCACACCGCGCTCCAAAATGAGCCAACCGATGGTGACCGCAGCGGCGATCCCCACCAACAGGCCGACCAAGGCCCACGCGGTCTCCGTGCCGGCGGACATGAACACCACCGTTTCGGAGCCTTCACGCCAGACCGAAAAGAGGGCGATGAGCATGGCGCCACGCCCGGGATCGGCTCCAGACGCCAGCATTTCTTCGATACGGTGCTCAATTTCTTGCTTGGTCCAGTGACGGATGAGGTGAAGCACAACAACGCCAATGACCACCGCGGAGAGCACCATCAGCACCCCCTCAAACCAGGCTTCGTTTTGCTCGAATCCTCCAATGATGGTCTCGAACAAGAGGGCGGTCAGGAGGCTTAGGACGAGCCCGAACGCGACCCCTTTCCAGACTCCGCGCATCAGTTCAGGCCGTTCGAGCCGTCGCGCGATGAGCAGGAAAATCACGACCAGAAGGGTGGCTTCGAGCGCCTCCCGGAACCCAATCAGGCCACCTGCCCAAAGGTCGGCGAACATGACCCTACGCAAGGCCCGATGGTTATGAGGTTTCGTATGCCCTAAACCTTAGCATTGCGAGCCGACCACCACGTTTCAACAAGACCTTCAGCAAAGGGGTCGGAGACCGCGTCAGGATGACCTGCAGGTCGAACGACGGTGAGCAATTCCAGCACCCCTGTGCTGGCGGGAACGGCCACAACCACCACCTCAGCGACAGGGCGTGCACCAAAACCACCCAGTTCCGAATTCACAGCCCATCGCCTCGCTGCCAATTCTGTCCTGTCTCCGTCAAGCCGAAAGGTGTGCGAACCTCCGGAATCGACCTCGTGGAGGGCGATCAGACCCTCATCAAGACGCGGCCCTCCGGCCTCGTCGAGCAACAGCACCGTCCGCTCAAGTTCCCGTTCGGCCTGACCAGAGAGGTCGGCAATCAGGAGCGCCCCACCCGCCATTCCAGAGGCACCTCCCTGCCACGGCACGTGCATGGTTCGGATGGCGACGATGGCCACATCCAGCGCCTCGTCACCGGTGACCACCACGTGCACCTCCTCCGAGGACCGAGGCCATCCCCCTGGGTTGTCGATTCCAAGCGGGCTACCAAAGCCTTCGACGTGGGTCGGACCAACGACAGGAAGAAGCCCCCCGAGCACCATCGAAGCAACCACAAACGCGACGAAGGCAAGTCGCCCTCGCCACGCCCACGACCAATCTTGCCGGCCTGCAGGACTGACGACGGACAGGGCAGCCAGTGCTCCACCAGCAACGAGCAACCCACCCGGAACGAGCCACCATGCGACAATCAGCACACCCAACACGACCATCAGCCGCATGCCGTCATCGATCGAAGGCGCATCGCCGTTCGACCTAAAGGAACGGGAGCGAACCACGGCAAGGACGCCGATGGCCACGGCCAGGAGGGACGGGACGACGTAGGACATGCTTCACCAGCGGCGCTCACCTGCATACGTTGAAACCTGCGGCGTTCAAGGTCAAGACGAGGCGTGAACGTGGACCTGCTGTTGCGGCTCGAAGGCGTGACGCACCGCCATCTGGTCCCTGACCCTAAGCATCGACTTCGCCGACGAGCGGGGCCGGGCATCCATGAGGTTGGCCTCGACCTGCTTCGCGGTGAAATCCTTGGGCTTGTTGGACGAAACGGTTCCGGAAAGACGACCCTCCTTCGCACGCTCGCCGGCGTTCTGGAAGTTCAAGACGGTGCTGTTCTGGACGTTGACGGCGCGGCCATGGACGCACCTCAGCGGCGACAACGCGTGGGTCACATGCCTGAACAAGTTCGATGGCAGGGGCGAGCGACACCACGGTCGACGCTCATGGAACTCGCGGTGATGGACGGCGGGCGATTGGACCTCATCGATGGCGTCATGCGCCTTGTTGGGATTCACGAACGCTCCAACGACATGCTCGACAGCCTGAGTCAGGGCATGAGGCAACG
>JALRLN010000039.1 GCA_023254445.1 Candidatus Poseidoniaceae archaeon
GGTGTCGATGCCCAATTCGCCTTCCAGATCTTGGTCGAGTTCGATGAAGTCCTCGGGGTAGCCGGTGTGCTTCACCACCACCTCAACGAGCCGTGCTGCAATCGCATCGTCCTGAACGGCTGGAACGGCATCGTGTGCCGTCGGTGCAGGCAGTGATTCGGCCACGGACGTGGCGTCCGCGGTCACCTGAGCGGGCGCGGCTGGAGCGGGTGCAGGCGACGAAGACGCGCCTCCCGTCATCCTCTGAATGTAGCCGATCATGTGGTTCAGGGTCGGGTGGTCCGAAAGCAGGAAATCCTCGTCAATGGGCAGGGAGAAGCGTTCGCGGATGTCGGCCATGATTTCGGCCTGCTTCACGGTGTCAATCCCAAGTTCTCCCTCGAGGTCCTGATCGAGTTCGATGAAGTCGGCCGGATAGCCGGTGTGGTTGACGACAACCTCCACCACCGACGACACGAGGTCGTCGGGCACTGAACCCATGTCCGAGGCGTGATGTGGTGCCGGTGGCATCGCTGATTCGGCGGCGGAGGTCGGTGCGGGCTCCGGGTCGGGCTGCGCCGACGGCATCGGTGCAGACGCCCCCTGCGACCCCGCGGAAACGTCCCCACCCTGCATGCGGACGAGGTAGGCCACCATGTGGTTGAGCGTCGGATGGTCGGAGAGCAAGAAGTCCTCATCCACGGGGAGGGAAAACATGTCACGGAGCGTCGCCATGATTTCGGCCTGCTTCACCGTGTCAATCCCAAGTTCACCTTCGAGGTCTTGGTCCATCTCGATGAACTCGGCCGGATAACCGGTATGGTCCACCACGACCTGAATCACCGCAGCGGCGAGGTCATCGTCGCTCGTCATCGCCGGCACGGCCTTCGGAACCGGAGCAGGCGCGCCTGAAGGTGCAGGTGTGCGCTCTGGAGCGGGAGCAGCCTCCTTGGGCTGTGTGGCCGGGGCGGGCTCAGGCACCGGTTCGGATTCGAACGCAGCCGTGGGGGGCCACGGTTCGCCCTGCACGCCACCGTGGAGGTTGTCGTCGCCGTTGACGTAGGCGACGAGTTTCCCGTCAAGAACGCGTAAGACGAGGTCGTTCGTCCCGGCCAGGCCACGGTTCCATGCAAGGAGGGCACGGCCGTCGATTCGGTCACCTTCAACCGGCCAGCGACGAACGAGCGACAAGGCGATCTGTGAACCAAAACCGGCGCCAAACCGCAGCCCGTACTCGATGCCATCGATGGACCCGCCCTTGCTGAGGTTGAGGTCGCCAAGCTCGGGGTCCACTTCCTTGTGGTTGGCAATCGGGGGGAAGCGTCGATGGTGCAGCCCATGAATCATGGTCGCATCTTCGATGCCGACACCCATCGGATGACCGGTGAACCCCTTCGTGTTCGCGATGAGGATGCTGTCGGTGCTTTCACCAAAGGTGCGCCGCAAGGCCATGACCTCCGATTGGGCAGAACCCCCCCGGGCGGGCGTGTAGGTCTCGTGGGAGAAGAAAGCCAGGTGGGACGACATCTGATGGCGATCAAGCCCCCAAGTCGCTTCCATCTCCGCGATGAAACCGTCAACGGTTTCCGCCACGTGATCCACATCCAGACGCGTGCCGTGGTACGCGGAATTCGCCATTCGCGTCCCCAAGAGTTCAGCATAGGGCTGCACCCCGCGCTGCGACGCTTCGCTGTGCCGTTCGATGACGAAGGACGCTGCCCCCATGCCGAGGACAAGGCCGTTGCGACGTCGGTCGAACGGCAGGGCGGCCTCCTCGACGACACGGCTCGTGGAGGCGGCGCCGGAGGCGGCGAATCCCGCGCCGATCCACGACCACAGGTCCGGTCCAGTCACGTTGTCTGCGGAAATGACAACGACACGGTCCACGCGGTCCGCTGCAAGCCAATCCTCGGCGATGCTGAAGGCGGCCGTGGCGGAAGCACAGGCGACGTTGATCGTCGAATTGGGGCCCCGAATTCCCGTGTACTGGGCAAACTGGGCGTGGCCCATGTTCAGGACCTGGAAAAGGAAGCGTCGGTCAAAGTGCCCTTCCCCGTCGTCGCCGTTCCCTGCAGCGTGGGCAAAGGAGGCGGCGGTGCCGGGGAAGCACGAGGCAAACACGACCCCCGTTCGTTCACGCTGGTGCGCAGGGACCTGCCAGCCTCGAATCAAGCGCAGACCGCCCTTGCCGACCTGCTCTTCGGGCGTCAACGGGATGGCTGCGTCGCGCAGCGCGATGAGCCCCGAAGCGACGGCGAGTTGCGTCGTGATGTCCCACGCCTTGACGACCTTGGGGTCGACACCAAACTCCTCCGCGAGGTCGAAGTCGTGTGCGATGCCTGCCAACTGGGGGATGTCGTCGAATTGTTCCGCAGGGAACATGTCCACGGACCCGTCCCGGCCCTTCTGCAACCGGACGATGTTGCGGTCAAGCAGGGCTTGCTTGTATGCGTCCGAGACCTCCTCGATGCACGTCTCCCCCCGCACCAAGCGTTCGAACACGTCGGGATCGAACACGCGGTGGCCACCTGGAAGCCCAAGGGACACACCCGTGATGACGTAGGGATCCGCACGACGGGCAGCAAGGGGGTCATGCACGGCGATGGCCGGAGCCACCGAGGAAGCACGACGCATCACAGACGTTGTGGGCTTCCACCCAACAGGTGGCGCACGGACCGCCCGCTGCAGGTCAGCGGCGGTTGACGCTGAAGCGAGATCGACATCGGGATCAAGCGTCGCCTCGCGTTGGACCTGAGCGAGAACGGCGCGAATGGTTGCATCGGTCAACCCAAGGCCCGTTCGTAGGTCCACCGCGCCTCGACAGAACCGCGCAGGGTAACCGCAATGCGCAGCGAGCCGGTCCCCGAGGTACAAGGCGACGGCCTCGACCGGGTCGTCCACGGCGACCTCGACGGTGACGGTCTGCGGCGCTGGGGCCGCTGCCGCGGACGGGGCGGCAACGCCGGACGCGCCGCCGCGTGGGAGTGGCCTTGCTCGGCTTCGGAGGTCTTCGAGGTCGGCCGTGGAGGCAGGTGTGGGAGGTGCGCGATGGGCCTCGAGCGGCCCCGCTCGGAAGGCCTCGGTCCACACCTCGCTGCGTCCATCCGGCATCTGCGGGACACGGCCAGCAAGCGCCAGCATGCCGAGAGCACCGAGGAAGGAGGCGATCCCGCCTTGCTTTGGATGGTTCGTCATGACGGCGAGGTGGGGTTTGCCCTCGAGGATCTGCGTCGCGAACACGGAGAGGGCGCGCTTCGGACCCACTTCGACGAAGGCGCCGGCGCCGGCCGCTGCCATCGTTTCGATTTGCGAGGTCCATTCGACCGAGGACGCCATCTGGGGAGCCAACTTTTCCAGGATCGCCGACTTCGCATCCTCGCCCTCGGAGGGATAGAAGGACCCATCCACGTTGGCCGTGATGGGCACCGAGGGCCAGTTCAGGTCCAGCCCTTCGAGGAACGCGCGCAGCGGTTCGTTGGCAGGCGCCACAATGCGCGAGTGGAAGGCGTGCGACGTTTGCAGCAGGGTGCAGGGCATCCCCTCGGCCTCGAAGGAGGCCATCGCGGATTTGACGGGGCCCGTCTCACCCGCAATAACGGTCATTTTCGGCGAGTTCTTGTTCGCCGCAATCACGTAGCCATCCGTCGCGTCAAGGATGCGCTCAACGTCCTCAAGCGGTGCACTGACCGAGGCCATCAGGCCTTGATCTTCGATCTCGACCGAGCCCATCTCCGTCCCGCGCGCTGCAGCAGCCCGCAGCGCGCTGTCCATGTCCATGATGCCTGAAGCCATCAGGGCAGCATACTCACCCAAGGAGTGGCCGGCCACCATGTCGGGGAACATGCCGTGATCGTTGAGCGCTCGCTCGATGGCCAGGTCCGCCGTCAGCATCGCAGGCTGCGTGTATTCCGTGCGCTTGAGTTTCTCCTCGGCCGCAACGATCTCCTCTTTGCTGAGGCCTGAACGCAGCACGAAACTGGAAAGCGTTTCACCGTCAAGGACGTCCACCATGGTGTCATCGGCCTTGGCCCACACGTCCTGAACGGCGCTGTACCGTTGCCACAAATCGTGGGTCATGCCGACGTATTGGCTCCCTTGGCCGGGATACATGTGAGCCACCTTGGCTGCATCAGGCATGGCGGGCGTGTCCGTGATCATGATGCCTTGAGCGGCGAGGAAGCCCCATTTCGCTGGGTCCGGCAGCGACGATGCAGCGAGCGTTCGGCGCTTTTCAAACTCGGCCCAGGAGGTGGCGACCAGCGCAAGGCGATGCGCATCGTTCGGGTCGAATCCCGCTGAGGCGTCGGTCAGGACGACGGAGAGGCGTCGCCCGGCAGGGTCGTCGTCGAACAAGGGACCGCTCCCGTCCACCGCGGCCAGTGCGGAGGTGATGTCCTCCAACGTCGCTCCAGACAGCAGGAGCAAGCCCCCTTCAAGTTCCTTCAACGAGGCGTGGTCGAGGCTCGGCGATGCGGCCGGATCGAGGATGGACGGCACGCTCGGCCCCGGAGGAGCAACGCCGAGCGTGCGCCAACGTTCGTCCCAGGTGGCAGCGAGGGCATGATGCACGTCGGGGTCAAATCCTTCCAATGCCACGTGGAAATTGGTCCCGCCGAATCCAAAGGCGCTCACGCCTGCGCGACGCGGGTGGCCCTTCGGCAAGGGCCACTCGATGGCTTCCGTGGGGACGAAGAAGGGGTTCTCCTCCCAATCCACCGTGGGGTTGGGGGTTTCGAAGCCTGCACTTGGGGGGATGGTGGCGTGGTGCAGCGCCATGGTCACCTTCAGGATGCCAGCAATCCCTGCTGCCGCCTTCAGGTGGCCGATTTGGCTCTTCACGGAACCGACGGCGATGTGTTCACCGGGCGGTAGCCCCGTCCACAGGCGGGACAGGGTGGACAATTCGGTCGCATCGCCGACCTTGGTGGAGGTCCCGTGGGCTTCGACGAGTTCCACGGTCGAGGCCGGGTAACCTGCTTGAGCATAGGCACGGGCGATGGCTTGGACTTGGCCACGCTGGGAGGGAGCCGTGATGCCTTTGCCACGGCCGTCGGACGACCCGCCCACACCACGAATGACGGCCAGCACCGTCGCTCCTTCGCGAAGCGCATCGGACAATCGACGAAGGACAAGGACGCCAGCACCCTCGCCCATCACAAAGCCGTTCGCACGGGCATCGAAGGGGGTGGAGTGGCTCGGCGACAGCGCCCCGATCGCGCTGAACTTGGCATAGGTCGCCGGGTCCATCGTGCGGTCGGAAGCACCGCAAAGCATCGTGTCGACCTGCCGCGCCTGAAGCAAGCGGCACGCGTCCAGCAGTGCTGCCATCGAGGACGCACAAGCGGCGTCCATCGCGTGGTTCGGCCCCTGAAGATCGAGCAGGTTTGCGACACGTCCCGAAACCACGTTGGCGAGTTCGCCAGGCATCGTGTCCTCGGTGATGAGCGGCGCTCCGTCCACCATTTCCTCGACAAAAGCATCCGCTTGTGCTTCGTTCAGGCCCGCTTCGAGCGCGAGGCGCCGGCTCTTCTCGGCCCAAATCCGTACGTTGGATTCGTTTCGGTTTTCACCGCCGAGCGCGTTCGCGAAGACCACCCCTGT
This sequence comes from Candidatus Poseidoniaceae archaeon, assembly GCA_023254445.1. Taxonomy (GTDB): domain Archaea; phylum Thermoplasmatota; class Poseidoniia; order Poseidoniales; family Poseidoniaceae; genus MGIIa-L3. The sequence continues at coordinate 5,581 of JALRLN010000039.1, forward strand.
GCGAGAGCGATCGAGGTCCCGTCCCCCTTCCCCGTACCCGGCGTGCTCCAAGGCCTCCGCAGCGGCGGCCACCGCCCAAAGTTGGCACGTGTCGATTTGGGGTAGGGTGCCGGGCGGCTGACGCCACCGGCGCCAGTCGAATTCGAATCCATCGACGAAGGCGCCGATTCGAGCATAGGATTTGTTGGTCACCACGTCACCTGGGCTACCTTCGGCCCAGAAGTCCTCGACACGGCCGGGCCACCGGCCCTCAGGAACCTCGCGAATGCTCACCCGTGCTTCGATGATGTTCTGCCAGAAGGCCTCCGCCGACAACGCATCCGGCATGATGGCGGAGCATCCGACGATGGCGATGGGTTCGAAGGGGGCCTGGTCCAGCCCTTCACACGCTTTTCCATCCGCCGTTGTGACCGTCATCTCATCACCTCAGGCCATGATGGTCTCCGGGACCATCGTGATGGAGTAACCAGCATCGACGTGAATGACCTGCCCGGTCACGCCCGCCGCAAGCGGGCTGGCCAACCAAAGCGTTGCCCCCGCAACGTCGTCTTGCGTGACGTTGCGCCGGAGCGGTGCATTATCGGCCACGTGGTTGAGGATGTTGTCGAAGCCCGGGATGCCTGAGGCGGCAATCGTTCGGATGGGGCCGGAGGAGATCGCGTTGATCCTGTGGCCCTCGGGGCCGAGGTGGCACGCGAGTTCCCTCGTCCAACATTCGAGGGCGGCCTTGGCCATGCTCATGATGCCGTAGGAAGGGACGTACCGCGTCGACGCAGCATAGGTGAGGGTGATGGTCGACGAGCCGGGCGCCAGGTAGGGAAGGGCGTGCCTGAGGCACCGCTGAAGGCTGTTGGCGGAGATGGTCATCGCGGTGTTGATGTCGGCATCTTCGACGAAGAGGATGGGTCGATCAAAACAGGTGCGCGGGGCGAAGCCAATCGCATGCACCAGCACGTCGGCTTGGCGCCCGGGGTGGTCCGCCGCGAAAGCGTCGAAAAACTCCCGGGTGCTTTCGTCCGCTGCGACGTCGAGGGGATAGAAGCCTTCGATGGCCGGCAGTTGGTCCTTCAACTGAAACACGCGGCTCATGAAGCGCTTCTGGTAACCAAGGAAGAGGCGGCATCCTGCGGCAGCCAATTGCTGGCAAATGGCCCAAGCAATGGAGTCCTCGCTGGCCACGCCGAACACGAACGCGGTTTTGCCTTCCAGATTCAGCATCCGCACATCCTCCATCGGTGTAGCCGGGCACACCGGCTTTTCACCATTCCTCAGGCTTGGCCGTGCAGCAGCACGCCTGCGACCGTGAGACCATTCGCCGTCAAAGGTCGGCGAACGCCGCGTCGAGGTCGTCCTCACCGCCGAGGTCGTCAAACATCGCGTCGAACTCGTCAACCGACGGAACGATGGCCTTCGGTGCAGCCACCGGTTCCTCTGGGAGGTCCGTGATGACCTCCTCGAGTTCGGGACCTCCGGCCTTACGCAGCATTCGGCCGACAAGGCCGAGGAGCACGAGCGCGAGCAGCGCACCTCCAGCGATCAGCCCGTAGAGTTGCAAGTCATCTTGGCTCAACTCCTCAAGCCCCCCGCCGAGGCTCGTGGTGGAACTCGTGGGGGCCACGACGACGGAGACCTGAACCTCGCTGACCTCAGCGGTACCGTCGTTCGACGACGTGGCAGCAAGGATCACCTGCATACGAATCTCCTCGGCCACATCGCTGGGCGAACGGATGACGAGGGAGCGCTCGACGGACGTGCCGTCCACCGCGACGGTTTCGGCGACGAAGGTCCCTTGAGGGAAGGTGAAGCCCGCAGCCTCAAGGTCTGCACGGTTCACGATGTTCACTTCGATGCGGTCCTCGTCGTTGCCGTCGTTGCTCATCGTGAAGGCGATGTTGACCTCCTCCGAGGCCTCCATGTTTCGTGTGGAGCGGTCCGTGACGGTGAGGTCCACCATACCAAAGGTCTCGACGCTGAAATCACCGGAATAGGTGGCCGTCTGGTTTAACTGTTCAATCGGAATCATGGCGGCCGACGTCACCGTCGCGATGAGGTCGAAGCCGAGTTCGAGGTCGGCCTCGATGCGGGGGGAGCCAGAAAACACGACCGTGAAGTCCTCCTCATCGCCCGCGGCAAGGTCGAAGGAATCCTCGGAGAGGGACATGTCGACGCGCGGGTCGTCGTCTTGCCACTCGTAATCGACGGAGATGGATTCCTGGACCTGCCCGTTGTTCGTCACCGTGCAGGTGATTTCCACATCATCGTTCTCCAAGGGGTGGACGTTCATGACGGGGTCGTCGTCGCAATCGATCTGCACACCGACCCCGAATTGGGCTTGTGCCGTGGGGACCGTGCCCAAGAGCACGCTCAGAAGCAGCAGCAAGCCCACGGACCCCGACCGGACCCTGCCTTGCATGCCAACGCCTTGCCGGACCCGGACATGAACATGACGCCGCTAAGACCCCCCTCAGGTGCATGAGCGAGGCCCGTACAGCCGCTCCGGCAGGTCGACGTGGGTCCTGTACAGGACCTCGTCGTCGACCCCTGCGTCGATGAGTTGCTTTGTTCGCTTGGGTACGGTCTTCGGCCCCAGCACGGCCCCAGGCCGTTTTGGGTCGTCCATATGGTCGGTCTCAAGCAAGAATCCCCCACTGGCCTCTGCCATTGTGTCAAGCAAGACCGGAAGTGCACCTTTCCCACACAGCACGCTCGGCACAATCCCATGGGTGGCGCTGTCACGAACGTCAGGCGGCGCATAATGGCGGACAAGTTGGTCGCGTGCGAGCCCCGCGCGATCGGCCATCAGTGCCAAGTCAGGGTACGTCGCCTCGCTTTCCCCCTCCACGTGCAGTTGCAACGCGAATCCTTCTCGGGCCGCTCGAGCCATGGTCGAGGCCAGCAATTCGTTGGACAGGTCCCACACATCATCGCTGACCTTCCAATGGGGCCGACCAACCTCACCGACCGCGTGAGCGAGGCCTTCGTCGATGAATTCAACCGCGGCTTCGATGCTGGAGTCATAGGCCTCTACTGCACGGGCACGCCCGGCTTCGCCGTCGACGGACCACGCCTCAAACTGATGCGCAAAGGCTGCAGGATGAGGGCCAAGCACCACACGAACATCAAGGTTCAGCGCCGCTCGGACGTCCGCAGCCATGGCCACCGTGTCGGCATAGGCGGTGCGATGGCCATCCAGATCGACGGGGGGTGCTCGGAAATCAGGGCAATGGACGAGCACGAGGTCGGTGCCGCCTGCTCGCTTGAAATCCTGCGCAGCGTCGAGAAATCGACCTGCTCTGTTCAGGTGAAAATGGTCGTCCGTGATGGGGCCGTCGTACGGCATGCTCAGCCCTCGATCGCAAACGCGCGCCTCGATTCGATCTGTGTGCGCCAGTGAACAGCGGCCATGGCGACCATGTTCGGATGGCGCGCCTCGGTGACCACCGCCTTGCCGTTGCCCCAGAGCATGATGTGAACGCCATGACGCTCGTCGTCGATGTGCACGCAGCCAAGCCGCTCGTCGACGACGCCGTTCCCGGCACCGAGATCGCCGGCGAGCCTGTCGATGAGCACCGGTCGGGCATATGCGAACGAGGCGATGATGGGGCCGAACTCCATGCGGAGGCCGTGTTCATCCATGCCGAGACGCAACAAGACTTCCTTGGCAGCAGCCTGTGCTGCTTCGATACGATGGGTGCCGTGCACCACCATCCGGCCTTCGGAATCGATGACCACGGTGGCCGACGGCTTGCTGAGCGCCATCACCACGACGTCTCCTGTTCGAACCCCGTTGAGGCGATCCACGACGGCGTCTGCATCAACCGGCGTTGAAGGAACAAACCGAACAAGCCTGTTTTCGACACGAACGTCGATGGCGCCGCTCATCTCACTCCTCTCCGTTCATTGCGAGAAGGTCGTCATATGAAACGATGACCTCAGCCGACGGGCCTCGTGAAAGGCCAGCCAGAAGGCCGTCGATGCGGGCTTCCGGAAGCACGACCAACAGTCGACGAGCGGTGGGCGGCACACCAACCGAACGCAAGGCGCCACGCACCCGTGCGGCCAAGCGGGTGTCCCTTGCCTCGATCGTGGAGGGTTGGAGGTCGTCGTCCCACATCGCCCACCACGCACGGGAGGCAACCTTCACCTGCGAGAACGCCTCGTTGGGGCCATCATCCTTCGAAGCCTTGCTCGCTGCGACCAGGGTTCGCGACCACGTCCTACGACCGCGCACCCGACGAAGCAAACGGCGCCAGTGCGTTCGTTCCGTTGCTTCAAGCGACAACTGATCCGACCACGACTCGTCCTCAAGGGAAGGTTCGAGGAAGAACACCGGCTTCCCAGCCCGCTCAAAAGCCCGCACAACACGCACAGGTTCTGGGTCTGGAAAGGCCCCCCATTGCACGCCTTCGATGGCGCTGAACGCCTCGAGCAACCGCGCTTCATGACCAATGCCGAACCGAACCGCTTCGAGGTTCACGCCGGGTGAGGCCCGTTCGTCGGCAGCCTCCTGCGCCCAGGCGTGAGGGGCCTCGGCGTCCTCGAGGACCGCCACACCGTCCCATGCTGCAACCTCAGGCCACAGCGCCCTCGGGTGGACCACGGTGGGGAACGTCCCGTGCAACAGCACGGTCCCGCCATCGGGGTCCGTCCACGTGGCCGTGGACCATGCTCGGCCCTCGGCCATGGGCCGGATCACTCCTGTGAATTGACCCACTCAAGCAGGGACTCGATGTCCCACCCTTGGTCGAAGTACCCCTGGATTTGGTCCTGTGTCCACTGCGGGAAGGTCTCCATGGCGCGTGCCATCTCGGGCGAGACCGAGGCCGCGGGTGGTGCGGCTGGCAGGTCCACGATCGCCTTCGAGCCATCGTCGTAATCGTCGTCATCGTCGTCGTAGTCCATGGACGGACCATCGTTGCCCCGGCGGAGCAGGACCATCACCAACGTGGCCAGCACGGCCACCACGCCGAGCAAGCCGACAAGGAGCAGCACAAGCGCCGAGCCATCGCCCTCGTCGGACTGAACCTTGACGTTGAGGTACCCGTCGAGTTGGCTGCCGTTGTACAGCAACTCACCGCTGGCGTCGTCGTAGATGAGGTAGTACATTCCCGTGGTGGGGGTGGTGAAGGCCTCCAAGGAGATGCTCTCCCAGCTTGAGCCGGCGATATCGATGTCGCTCGTGGTGTGCACGGTTTCACGAACCGGCACCATGCCGGACATCACGCTCATGACCCGTAGGTCTGCGCTGCCCGCAAGGCTTCCCACGTTTTGCACAAGGACCTCGATGGTCATGGATTCCCCAACCTCAGGCGTGGCTGGGTCGTAGCGAACGGTCGCCACGGAGAAGACCGCTTCTTCGTGGATCAGGTCGTACTGCGAGCGGTGGTCGGGGTCTTGCGACTGGATCGGGACAATGTTGCCCTCCGCCGTTGGCCCACCTCCAAACAGGCTTGAACCCGCCGAGTCGGTGCCGTGAACCCAGAGGATGACCTTGACACCCGCCATCTGTGCGGACGGTGGGTCGACAGGGTCCGGCCACAGGTCGACGCATTCGGCCGTGGCGTAGTACTCTCCGACACCCTTGACGAGGGTGATGGACGAGGCGAGGGGGCCGTTGCCGAAGGCTTGGCCGTAGACGGGCCACGTCAAACCGGTCGATGGGTCCGAGAGGAACTGCCAGCGGAGTTCAATCTCCTCTTCGAGGAGCTTCTCGGGTTCCTCGATGATGAAGTCCACGTCAACGCAATGCAGCACAGAGGAGGGGAGTTCACCAGCGATGATCTCGTCGGTGCCGCCCTTCTTGAGGGTCCACGTGTCGCGGGCGACTTCGGGCGGCGTGTCGTCCACCATGATCGTGAACTGAGCACAACCGTACCCATCGAATTCACCGCAGTAGTCGTCGGTCTTGTCCTCAGCACCCGAGGGAAGGTCCACCAAGCGGAAGGTGTAGACGAATTCGTTCGTCACTGGAGGTGCCGTGACGTTGAACGCGAAGGTGCCACCGCTGAAAGTCTCCGTCCACGTTTCGCCCGCCCATGGGTCGTAGTTCTTGCCTGGCTCGCTGACTTTGACCGCGGCAACGCGGGTGATCTCCATGGTCAGTTCGATTTCGGGTTGAATGGACACACCGTTGCCAAGACCGGCGACGTAGGCGTACTGCCCTTCGAAGAGGATGGTGTCACCGGGACCAACAAATCCGACCTGAACGTCGCTCGTGAGCGGTTCCGTCACGTCAGAGAGGTAGGGGATTTCCATCAGCCCTGCGTTCAAGTCCGCGACGAAATCCAACCGGACGGAGTCAGCATACATCCAGTCC
>JALRLN010000003.1 GCA_023254445.1 Candidatus Poseidoniaceae archaeon
ATGACGGGATTGACCAAAGCGGACGTGCGTGGGAAGAACGGTTTCGCACGTCCGTTTGGTGTTCCAGTGGATTGGCTGATTGCGGGGGTCATCGCCACCTTGGGTGGTGACGTGCTCCTCGCTGTGGTCTGGCTGTGCCTCTTCTCGCCCATCGCCGTTTCCAGCGCTCCCACCTCCAACATGCCTGCAGCCGCGCTTGGCGTGACCCTTGCGCTCGTTTCTGCGTGGACCGAACTCGTCCCGCTGTATGTCGCAGGCCTCATGCTTGTTCCGTTCCTCGCGCCGTGGTTGATGATGGACGACGATGCTTCGACGGAGGTGGACATCCACGCCACCCTCAAGCGCGCACCGCTGTGGGCCGGGGCCGGAATCGCGGCACTGATGCTTGTGTTGACGTTCACCATCCTGCTGGGTTCCATTGATCAGATTCATTTCGCCGCACACGAAGTCTACGGGTCGGTCTTGCTTGCCTCAACCTCTGGAGCACTGCTCCTGTACAGCCTCAGACGTGAAAGCACAACGGTGCGGTTGACGATGCTGACCGGTCTGATGTTGGTCAGCGCAGTGGGGGCCCTGCTCGCACCGGGGCTCTGGGGGGGCGATGCGTTGGAGGGCCTCAGCAACGTGGTGCTCCGCGGTCACATTGCGTGGCTCGTTGCCCCCACGGCCCTTGTGGCGGTGCCTCACGTGGTGAGCGAGGTTGTGCGCTCCGCACGACGGCGTTCCACGACGCCGTGGTGGCGTCGCGTGCCGGTGCAGGCCCACGTGGTTCACGCAGGGTTGTTGCTGCTGATTGTGGGCCACGTCATGACAACGACCTTGGTGGACCGAGGCGACCCTGCCCATCGGATCACGATGCTCAAGGACGAACCGATCGAGGTGGACGGGTGGACCTACACCTTCAGGGACGTGCGCTTGGTTCCTGGTGAGGACTTGGCCGTTGGCGATGGGGCGGTGCACGTGGTCATTGACGTGTACGATGGCACCGAATGGCGTGGGGCAGCAGAACCCGGAATGACACGGTTTGATGCGTCTGGATTCCCGCGTTCCGAAGTGGACGTTGTCCGTGGTGCAACGGGTGACGTCGTTCTCATCTTCGATTTCACCCAGGCCGGGGACCTCATGCAGACGGTGGCGTTGGAGGGCGAAGACGCCGTTGATGCGGTTCGCGTCACGGTCTACCGCTTGCCTCAGTCGCATGCTGTCTGGGTTGGGTGGGGGTTGATGCTGCTCGGCATGACGGGCCTTTCCCTTTCGAGCCGGGGGAAAGAGAAGCACCTTCCCGCCGCTTGACTTATGAGGGGTGCTCCGGTGGCTCGGCGCACCTGAGGAGTGAGAACCATGGAGGAAGGAGCCATTGTCCACGTGGATTACGACCTGTTTGATGGAGCCAGCGGGGACCTCATCGAGACGACCCGTGAGGCCACGGCGAAGGAGCACGAGGCGCACCAAGAGGGCCGAGAATACAGCCCCATGGTGTGCGTCGTTGGCGCGGGGAACTTGATCCCGGGATTCGAAACCGCACTCCTCGAAGCCAAGGCCGAGACCGACATCGACATCACCATCCCTGCCGAAGAAGCCTACGGCGAGAAGGACCCGGCTCAGATGGAGACCATCTCCAGGGACAAGTTGCTGCGCTCGGTGCGCGACCCGAATCAGCTCTACATCGGCGCTCCGGTGAACATCGGGGGCCGTCAGGGCTACCTTTCGTACGTGGCTGCTGGTCGATGCCGCATCGATTACAACCACCCGATGGCAGGAAAGGACCTTCGTTACTCCTTCCGCATTGTCAAGGTCGTCGAGGGCCGTGAAGCGACCGTCGAAGCGTTGCTTCAATCCAACACCGGGCACAGCGATTTTGGTGTCAGTTTCGAGGGCGACGACGTCTCGATCACCCTGCCACAATCGATGCTCTTCGACACGAACGCTGCGATGATGAAGTTCAGCCTTGTTCGTGTGTTGCGCGACGCGATGGACGACCTGGGTACCGTCACCTTCCTTGAGGTGCACGAAGCACGGGGCATCGGGCACGTGCACGATCATGACGACCATGACCACGAGCACGACCACGACCACGATGAGGACCTCGAATCGCTCTCGGTCGCCGACCTCAAGGAGCGCTGCAAGGCGGCTGGCCTTCCCGTTGGTGGGAAGAAGGCCGACCTCATCGAGCGTCTCCGTGGCGCGAGCGGCGAAGAAGAGTGATTCTCAGGCCAATCCTCTTGAGTTGCTCACGTGAGCGACCACATGAGGCCCATGACGACGGACGACGCGTCGAACGTGGAGCCAACCGACCTTGTCCAGCAGAACGATGCCCTAGGCGTCAAGGACGGAGCACGGCTTGAAGCAAGGGAACCACCCTTCAGCCCCCTTGAACGCGTTGTGTTGTGGGGGCTGCTGGGAACCTTTGTCGTCGTCGGCCTTGCGTACGCCGTTGCCCCAGAAGCGGTGTGGGATGACCGGCTTGCTCCCGTTGTGTGGGACCCGATTGTTTTGGATGCCAGCGACGAAGCGGGTGATGCGGGCTACAACCGGTGGAACACCGCACTGTACACGGCTGGTCTCTTCGTGTCCGTGCTGGCCCTGCAGGCCTTGTTCAGGCATTGGAGGCTTCCGTCCGACGACCTGATGGTCCTGACGTTGGCCGTGTGGGTGTGCTTGGCACCGGTCCTGCGCGTCCTCGAGGACGCGCACATCTTTCCCCCTGGCAAAGACGTGCTCTTCATCTCGCCGATCATTCACCTTCACCTCGCGGCGTGGCTTGTCGCCGTGGGCCTCGCAGGGCATCGCCTCGATGTGACGATGGCGAGGAGCACGCACCCGTCGACCACCGAGCGCCGCGTCAACCATGCCTTGCTGTTTGGTGTCCCCTTCGGATTGCTCGGATTTTGGAGTTGGGTGCTTCGTCCAGCCCATGACGGCGCGATCGCCATCGGTCCAACAGCCCCCGCTCTGTTTTCGCTCTTCGCGCTCGTGGCCGTGGTCCTCTGCTTGATGCGCACCACAGGTGCACCAGCCATCACACGGGCGTTGTTGAGCTTCGGCGTTGGGGCGGTCCTTCTCTCCATGGGATACTACGTCGCCCTTGCTCAGCAACTGAGCGTCCTGTACGTCGACGATCCTCGCAACAGCATCGTTCTGTGGCCGCTGTTCGTGGTGGTTGGCCTCCCACTCTTGATCGCTGCCGTTCTGCACCGGTATGGCGCACCGGCCCACAACCACCTCACGGCCACAGGCCACGTTCCCGGGGTGCTCCCCGAGGGCGTTCGATTGGAGGTGTGGGAAGCCGATCCTGATGCGGTTGCTTCCCACCCAGTGGAGCGGCTTTCGACGCGGGCGATGCTGGCTTCTCCGCTCGTGTTGCTCATGCTGATCGGGCAGTTGGCTGACGGCTTCGCCACGTTCCTCGGCCTTGACGTGTTTGGCTATGCGGAGAAACACGTCGCGAGCCAAGGTGTCATCGAACTCGGCGCGAGGGTGAACGAAGCGCTTGGCATCGACTTCGGTGTTGGTGCCTGGTTGTTCATGGTCGTCAAAGCCGTGCTTGTCACCCTCATTGTGGTCCTCTTCGCTCGAATGCGCGTCGAGCATCGTCAGCAGCATCTTCGTGTGTTGATTGTGCTGGCTGTGATGATCGTCGGTTTGGCCCCCGGGCTTCGTGACGTGGGGCGCCTCATCCTCGACGTGTGAGGGCCATCGTCGGATGCTTGAAGCGCGTTGTGGTTCTCGGCGGGGCAAGGGAGCGTCATGGATCGATTGCAAACCCGCCACGTTCCCTCAAGCGAGGAAGCGAAGGCCCGGCGCGAGCACAACAGGTCCTTGGTCGAAACATTGCAGTCCAGGCTCAATGACGTCCGTCAGGGCGGAGGAGATCGGGCCGTCGAACGCCATCGTGCTCGATCCAAGTTGCTCCCACGGGAACGCATTGAGCGAATCATCGACCCAGGAACCGCGTTCCTCGAACTCTCTGCACTCGCAGCCAACGACCTCTACGAAGGCGGGGCGCCGAGCGCGGGAATCGTCACAGGAATCGGCGTCGTGCACGGCCGAGAGTGCCTCTTTGTGGCCAACGATGCGACGGTGAAAGGGGGGTCCTACTACCCGATGACGGTGAAGAAGCACATCCGGGCCCAAACCATCGCCCACGAGAACCGCTTGCCGTGCATTTACCTTGTTGACTCAGGCGGCGCCTTCCTGCCGATGCAGGACGAGGTCTTCCCTGATGTCGGTCACTTCGGCCGAATTTTCCGAAACCAAGCGCGCATGTCGGCCGATGGAATCCCTCAGGTGTCTGCCGTGCTTGGCTCCTGTACGGCTGGAGGTGCGTACGTACCTGCGATGTCCGATGAGTCGATCATCGTGAAAGGCAACGGCACCATTTTTCTCGCTGGGCCACCGCTTGTCAAGGCGGCAACTGGAGAAGAGGTGAGTGCAGAAGACCTCGGTGGAGCCGACCTTCACACGTCCGTATCTGGTGTCGCTGACCACTTTGCTGAGGACGAAGCAGAGGCGTTGCGCATGGTCCGCAACGTGGTGGAGAATTTTGGTCCGAGGTCCCTCGCGCCAATGAATGGGAAAGCCCCTGAAGCACCGTACCACGACCCCGAAGAATTGCTGGGCATCGTGCCTGAGGACAACCGCACCCCTGTGGATGTGCGCGAGGTGATCGCGCGGATTGTCGATGGTTCCCGTTTTCACGAATTCAAACCGCGGTACGGGACAACCTTGGTGTGTGGATTTGCTCACCTTCACGGGCAACCGATTGGGATCGTCGCGAACAACGGTATCCTGTTCTCTGAGTCCAGCCTCAAAGGCGCCCACTTCGTCCAGCTGTGCGGACAGCGCCAGGTGCCGCTCGTGTTCCTTCAGAACATCACCGGCTTCATGGTCGGTCGTGATTACGAAGCCGGAGGCATCGCGAAGGACGGTGCGAAGTTGGTTACGGCTGTTTCTTGCGTTGACGTTCCGAAGTTCACGGTCATCATCGGCGGAAGCCATGGTGCAGGCAACTACGGCATGTGCGGGCGGGCGTACGACCCGCGGTTCTTGTTCATGTGGCCCAACGCACGCATCTCCGTCATGGGCGGTCCACAAGCAGCAGACGTGCTCACGACCATCAAGCAGGATCAGGTCTCAAGGGAAGGGGGGGAGCCCCTGAGTGCTGATGACCTTGAGGCCTTCCGCGCGCCCATCTTGGAGAAATACGAGCGGGAGGGCTCACCCTACTACTCCACGTCGAGGCTGTGGGACGATGGAGTGATCGACCCACGCGACACGAGGGACGTCCTTGCCCTGTGTTTGGCGGCATCGCGCAATGCACAGAAGCCGGACAAGGGGTACGGCATCTTCCGCATGTAGGGCAATTGAAAAATCGAATTTCCAATTGAGGTGTACGTTGTGAACGCTCCTGCATGCGACCACCTTCTCCTTCAGGTCGATGGACCCGTGCTGCGGGTCGGGTTGGCGCGTGAAGCGGTGTTCAACGCCCTCAACGTCCAGTTGATCACCGAATTGTGCGAAGTCCTTGAGTGGAGCGCAGCACGGAGTGCTGGCCGAACCGGGAGCTTGAGCGATGAAAACGGGGCCTGCTTTCGTCTCCTTGTGTTGCACGGCCTTGGGAAGCATTTCTGCGCTGGGGCAGACATCGGCATGATGCGGGACGCTGGTGCTCGAACCGTCGATGAGAACCGTGAAGACAGCGCCCGCTTGGACCGGTTGTTCCACGGATTGTGGTCGCACCCCTGTTACACGATTGCCGTGCTTCACGGCGTGGCCTTGGGTGGGGGCGCAGGCCTCATCGCGGCGTGCGATCATGTGGTGGCGGTTGAAGGCGCAAGGGTGGCCCTGTCCGAAGGTAAACTTGGAATTCTTCCCGCCGTCATTGGCCCCTACGTGTACAGAAGGGTGGGCTCTGCCGCGTTTCGCAGGTTGGCGATGCACGCCGGTAGGGTCGGCACCGCTGAAGCCCAACGCATTGGCCTTCTCGAGGACGTCCATCCCACGGCGGACGATGCTTGGACCGCTGTTGACGCCATCGTTTCAGAGGTCTTGACCACGGGTCCGAGTGCGGTCACCACAGCCAAGGAGCTCACCCTGGGCTTTGACCGCTGGAGCGGGTCCGACGAAGACCTTCGGACGTGGACGCTGGACTTCACCAGCAGAATGCGCGGCTCCGACGAGGGACAAGAAGGACTCTCTGCGTTCCTTGAGAAGCGGCCTCAGCGTTGGCGACCGGATGCGGGAGGGACGTCCTGATGCGCTGCGTGCTCGTGGCCAACCGAGGCGAGATCGCCTGCAGGGTGCTTCGGGCGTGCACGGAAGCCGGATTGGACTCGGTGGCGATTTTCGCCGAAGACGAGGCCGGATCGTTGCATACCGAACTTGCCACACGGTCGGTTGGCCTCAGCGGCGAAGGTCCAAGCGCGTACCTGAACGTGGACGCCATCCTTGAAGCAGCCCGTTCGTCCGGGGCCGATGCGGTGCATCCCGGGTTCGGATTCCTCTCCGAACGGGCTGATTTCGCACGTGCGGTCGTGGCTGCGGGACTGGTGTGGATCGGTCCTTCTCCAGACGCTATCGAACGAATGGGCGACAAAATGACCGCACGCATCACAATGCGGGAGGCAGGCGTCCCCGTCATTCCCGGCTGTGAAATTGAAACCGACGCCACAGGAGACGACGAACGCGATCTGTTGACCGTCCTTCAGGCGGTGGAGTCGGCTGCGGTCGAAGTTGGCTTCCCGCTTTTGTTGAAGGCAAGCGCAGGCGGCGGTGGCAAAGGGATGAGGGAAGTGTCTTCTCGTGAAGGCCTTGAGGAGGCCCTTCGTTCCGCTCGTCGAGAAGCGATGGCCGCCTTTGGCGATGGCCGTGTCTACCTTGAACGTCTTCTGCGCAACGCACGGCACGTGGAGGTGCAGGTGCTTGCCGATGAACATGGACGGACCGTTCATCTTGGCGAGCGTGAATGTTCCATTCAGCGCCGGCATCAGAAGGTGTTCGAGGAAGCACCCTGTCCTGTGATGGACGAGGACTTGCGGGCGCGCATCGGCGCGGCAGCCGTGGCCGCAGCAGAGGCCGTGGCGTACGTCGGAGCCGGTACGGTTGAATTCCTTCTTGAAGCGGACGGTAGCTTCCATTTTCTTGAGATGAACACCCGAATTCAGGTCGAGCATCCAATCACTGAGGCGATCACCGGCGTGGACATCGTCGCTGAACAACTGCGGATTGCCGCAGGTGAACGCATGCAGGTTGGCGACCTGCACCTGCAGGGCCATGCCATCGAAGTTCGCATCTACGCCGAAGACCCGTCCAACGGTTTCCTTCCCTCCATCGGCCCCCTCGCCGTGTTCCGTCCCCCAACGGGGCCCGGTGTTCGCTTTGATACCGGGGTGCGGGAAGGTGACAACGTGTCACCATCGTACGATCCGATGCTCGCCAAACTGGTCGTCCACGCACCCAATCGACCACAAGCCTTGGCGAGGATGCGACGGGCGCTGAACGATTTCGTGGTCCTCGGGACCACGACCAACGTCAGTTTTCTTCGCGACCTTCTCGACCAAGAGGCGGTGGTGGGTGGGCACACCCACACGACGCTGATCGACGAGGTGTATCCGTCTGGATGGACGGCTCCTCCCGTCGGCGAAGCGGCACGAGCGGTCGCGGCCTGTGCGGCGTCTGTCCCCCCACGGTCCGTCTCCGGTACCTCCTCGAACGCCGAACCCTCTCCGTTCATCACCATCGGAAGGAGGCTTCCGTGATGGTCGAGTTTCGGACCCCTGAAGGCACCGTTGAGGTGCACCCCGTTCCAGACGGCAGGTCATGGATCGTCGGTGACCACCGGTTGACGCGGCTCGATGACGTTCGCTGGTCCGTCGAGGGGGAAGGCCGTCCCGCTCGGATTGCCCATGCGATCCGCGTCGATGACGACGTGTGGCTGCACGTAGATGGACGCGTCCATCGCTTGAGCCTCGTTGAACCAGGAGCACGAAGCGGAGGAGCCGAGGGTGGCTGCACTGCACCAATGCCCGGGGCCGTTCTGGAGGTCTTGGTGAGCGTTGGTGATGAGGTTGAGGCCGGAACCCCGCTCGTCGTCATGGAGGCCATGAAGATGGAACATCGGGTGATGGCTCCGACGGACGGGACGGTTGTTGCGGTGCACGTTGAAGTTGGAGGCCGTGTCCTGCAAGGACAAACCTTGGTTGATGTTGAAACGGACGTCAGTTGAGGGCCCTCCATACGATGACGCTATGACCGCCTGCGTTTGGCGCAGTGCATGGATGCACCCTCCATCGTCTTCGGCTTCCGGCCGACGGTGTTGGTTGGTCTCTTGCTGGCCACGTCCATCGCGGCCGTCTTTTGGCGAATCCTCGTTCCACGCCAACTCCAAGGCCTTCGTGTGGCCTTTCCAACCGGCACACGAAGGTACGAAGTGCATAGAGTCACCCAAAGCGTCGACGAAGCCCGCCGTTTGTTGGCCACGTCCGGGATGCGGCTCGGCGTGAGCGCCTACCTCATGGCGCTTGTCGGTGCATTGCTGCTGATTGTCGAGATCCTGCTGATGAACGGGGGCGTGCAGGAGGGCCTGTCCGCCGTCAACCTCGGACTGGCCATGCTCCTCATCGGTTTCACGTCGCTGACGTCCATCGGTGCCGCCCTTTCTGCCATGTTCCTGCCTTCAATCGGGCTTCAAAGGGCCAGCCTGCAGCACAACGACCCCAAACGACGACGGAGTTCCGTCCTGCTGTTCTTCGGTTGGATGTCGTTGACCGGCATGGCGTGGTGGGGGATGGCTGGCGTCGAATCGTCATGGCGAACGAGCGTGACCCTGGTCGTGGCGCTGACACCACCTGTGTTGGCATACGGTCGAGTGCTTGGCTCATCGTGGCACGCCATGCGGTTCGAGCACGCTCGGATGGCTGTCGGGAAAACGTCCCCTTTCCGAGGGACGTCCCCCAAACCTCGGCAGCAAGCCTTCGCAATGATCGTCAACATCAACCTCATCGCGATGCCGTTGGTCGCCCTGAACACCTTGGTGACCCTCGTCATGATGTTGGCCACACCTGATGTGTTCGTTCACTCGGAGGCCGTGGTTTCACTCCCAGAGTACACGGCGCAAGCCACGGTGATGGAAGAAGGCGGCTTCCTTGGATTTTGGATGATTGAGGGATTGTCGGGCATCGACGACGCTGCCATCCGGGCTCCACTTGTTGCCTGCGTTCTGCTGTTCCTTTTGCTCAACGTGGCCATCGTCGGGCTGCTGTTTGTGTACGAAGTCGCCCGCATCATGTTCCTCGACCTGGCGGAGGTCTCTGGGCGGGGCGGCATCCGCATCACGGACAGCCGGTTGCTGAGGGCGGAGCGGAGTCAGCAAGCAAAGGTCCTGAACTTCTGCTTCACGGGCTTTGCCGGTCAATCCATGCTCCTTGTGGCCTTGGCTGCCTTGACGTTTTGGGATTCCATCAACCTGCCTTCGGGTGCTGCATGCGGCGCGTGGGAACAGACCGTCTGCCATGTGGTTGAGAAAGACGCAATGGAGTCCCTGACATGGATGCTGTCTGCTGGAGGGCAGGTTGCCTTCTTGGCGGTCTGGGCGCGTTCGTTTCGTGTCGGTCAGCACCTCCCGAGCATCGCGTTTGACGCAGCGGCAGGGGACGACCGGGAGCGTCTTGAATCCATGGAGGACATGATCTACCTCCGTCGAGGAGGATGGTTTTCGAGCCTGGCAAAGGACGAATGGAGCAGCACCCTCGAACGCTTTGAGGACGAATCGCACCAGTCCGTCAGCGCAGGATTGGAGGGGATTGAGCTAAGCCGCCGAACGATGGCGAGGATGCAGGTGTTCGCCGCCCTTGGTCGATGGTCCGAGGCAGAAGAAGAAGCCATCTCGCTGATTGCCCTTTCCGCCCGTCGATCAGGCCACCATGCGAACGCCTTGCTCGCTGCCGCTTCCCTTGCGCAACGCGATTTCCCAGAAGCCCGGTCACGGTTGGCCACCCTCGCGGACGGCGACCTCACAACCAATCGACTCCGTTGGTTTTTGGCCGTGTGTCAGCCCCGCGCCACCTCGATTGACCCAGACATGCTTGCGTCCCTCATGGTGGACCCCGTGACCCGCATGAACATCGAATTCTTGGAGCGCACAGCGGCCGGCATCGCAGAGGGTCCACGGCCAAAGCGTGACGGTGCCATGGCCCGGCGTTCCCTCCTTGGTGATGCCGCTCGCCTTCGACTTGAGGGGGCTTCGGACCGTGCGTTGAGCCTGATTGAAGACCACGTCGAGCGCTTCAACCTCTCACCAATGGAATGGCTCCATGGGCACGCGGTCCGGATCCTCCTCCACCTCGACGAGGGTCGAGTTGCCACTGCAGGCTCGCTTGCGCTGGCTTTGCCGCATGAGGCTTCCCGCCACCCGCATTACCGCGTCGCCCTCAACGCGTTGGCAGCGGTTGGGCAAGGAAGGCCTCCTGCAAGCGAACCAACTGGCATGACGTGGATCGACGAAGCCGTTGGCGATTGGATTCAAGCATGGCCGTCCCGTCACGAAGTGGCCGTCGGTCCTGTGTGGACGACCCGAAGCCTTCGTACCCACGCATGGGAGGCCAATCCATGGGTGCTTCACGACGCGCGGGGTCAAGCATCGACCATGCTGAGGCACATTGGACGCCCTGCGTCAAAGGTGCAATCGGAACTTTCTGGACGGGCACCGCCCAAAGGCCTGCACATGCACTTGTCTGGGGTGTTGGTGGACGTCGGTGGCTACCCGCTCGACCTTGGTTTGCCGGGACGTGTGGACCACGACGCCGTGCGGAAGGCTGGGTTGCTGGGCTGATCAGCAACGACGGCGAAGGCGTTCCATCGCCGCATCGGCCTCGCTGAGCGCGCTCAGCGCCTGTTCGGTGGCCGCGGTCCGGATGGCCTGCTCCGCATCACCGAGATGGCGCTCAACGGCGAGGCGGTCTTCATCGCCCACACCGAGTCCTGCAGCGTGAGCACGTGGCCGCAAGGAGGCCCATTCTTCTCGAAGGAAGGCGTGCAGTTGGTCGGCTTCGCCAAGATCACGGTCAAGGGCCGCAAGGTCTGCGGTAAGGGCATCGAGACGACGTCGTGCGAGGGTCCATTCCTTCGCTTCGGTCGCTTCTTCGACCGCCGTCAGCCGCTCAAGCCATGATGCTTGGTCCTCGAAGCCTTCGAGGCGCTGGACGATGCTCGACTTTTGGCGCAAACCACGGCGAACCGCGTCCATCGCTTCACGTTCGACCGTGAGGCTTCGGCGCACGCCTTCGGCCAACCCGGCGGCTTGACGCCCGTCGCCTTCAGCCAAGGCTGCGTCTGCTGCATCGAGGCGTTCTCGGTGAGGTTGGAGGTTCAGTCCATCGGCCGCTTCCAGAGCACGCCTGGCCTCGGAGAGCACACCCTGAGCGTCCTCCAAGGCTCCGGCTTCGGCGTCGAGTTGTGCGGGGATGGCTGAAGCGAGCACGTGGGCCTTTTCTGGGGCTTCCCGGAGCATGAAGCGTCGTGCCTCGTCAAGGGCTTCCTTGAGGGCAGCAACGTGGCTCCCCGAAGCGTTGCTGATGGCCATGGACGCCGTTTCAATGGCCGCTTCCGCTTTCGACCACCACGCGATGATGTCCAAGGCGCGGCGCTTGGCTTGACGAAACAAGGCTTCACCCTCGCGAAGCGAGCCGAGTTCGACTTCTCGCCGCGCCGCGTCAAAGAGGCTGCGTGGTTTTCGAGCGTTGGGTGCAACCGATGCTGCTTCGTCAACGGCGGCGAGGGCATCCGCCTCGATGGCCACCACGTCGTGCTCAAGGGAGATGGTTCGTTCGATGTCTTCCTCGGCGTCGTCCAACAACCGCATGCCGTGCTCAGGCTCGGTGTACCCTTCAGCCGCTGCTGTCCTGAGGAGGCTTGCTGCTTGGTCCACCCTGCGTCCGCTTGCTCGCAGTTCCAACAGGCGTCGTTCCAGCCCATCGAGGCGAAGGTGGAAGGCCTTGCGCAATCCGCGGTGCTCGTCTTCAATGAACCATGACCGAGCCGCCAGACCGCTTGCAAGGAGGGTGACGGAAGCACCAATCAGATCGTTTACGGAACCCGTATTTGTGCGAAGTCCGAACCACAACGACGCAGTGAGCACCGCTCCAAGACCAGTCAGGAGGGCCCGATACCGTGCTGCTTTGAAGCCCCGCCCGGTACCGTGGTGGGCCGTACGGAACACCATGCCGGCAAGGCAGACCAGCACAGCCATGGAGGCGATTCGCTCTGTTGCTGGCACGTCGACGTGCTGAAACGCCAGGAAAAGCATCGGGGCCCAGGCAACGCTGGCGGCCGTGACCGCGCGCGCGGTGGCGTCTGCCTCATCGCTCGCGTGGTCGTGCACAAGGCTCCCGAAAATCAGGACGAGTGCAGGGACGCCGAGTGCGGCAAGCGGGGCGCCTTGCCCGTTGAGGACCGATTCGATGCCGGGCCATCCCAACCAAAAGGCGGCAGCAAGGGTGGCCAACGTGACGATCATCGCCAACTGCCCGAGGTGAGATTCACGCCGTTGGCGCTCCGCATCAAGCGCGGCCTCAAGGTCAAACCATGCGTCCACGGGCGTGGCTTCGTGCCATACGGCATGAACCTTGGTCAACAGCGGACCGGAGGAGGGCGCCTCGGAATGTTCATGGGTGGACCCCATCGACAACAAGCGAGGGTCAACCATGGTCGGTCTCATCACGATGGAGGACCTGAGCAACGAAGACGTCATTGAGGTGCTCGACGCAGCCGAACGCCTGTTGCCCGTGGCCCGCGGTGAATCCTACCTTCCGCTCTTGCAAGGTCGAATCTTGGGCAACTTGTTTTTCGAGCCGAGCACGAGGACAAGGATGTCGTTTGAAACCGCCATGAAGCGACTGGGGGGGGACGTCGTCAACCTCGGTGACGTCAGCACGTCTTCGGTGGTGAAAGGCGAAACCCTGTTTGACACCGTTCAGATGGTCGACGGTTATACCGACATCATCGCTCTGAGGCACCCTCGCCAAGGCGCGGCCCGGTACGCGCAGGACGCCGCTCGTGTTCCCGTGTTGAATGGAGGCGACGGGGCTGGGCACCACCCCACGCAGACCATGCTCGATTTGTTCACCATCCGCCAAGCGCACGGTCGGCTCGAGGGCCTCGATGTTGTGCTCGCGGGGGACCTTCGCTACGGCCGAACCGTGCATTCCCTCTCGCACGCTTTGGTTCGGTTTGGTTGCCGAGTCGTGCTCGCCAGTCCAGAACTGCTCAGGATGCCTTCCGAGATTGTCGAGGACCTTCGCGCGAGCGGAGGTGACGTGACGGAGACCACGGACCTGCACGCGAGCCTCGCCACCGCGGACGTCGTTTACATGACTCGGATTCAAAAAGAGCGGTTTGCGGACGAGGACGAGTACACCAAGGTGGCCGGCGCCTACAAGTTGCACGCCAGAGACCTTGCGGACGTGCGTTCAGACATGATCGTGATGCACCCGCTTCCACGCGTGGACGAAATCCACCCAAGCGTGGACAGCACCCGACACGCGAAATACTTCGAACAGGCCTTCAACGGCGTGGTGACGAGGATGGCCTTGCTTTGCAGGTTGCTTGGTGTGGACGTTCCAGGAGGTGAGGCGTGATGTCGAACGAAAGCAGCATGCGTCGCGTGACAGCGATTCGAAACGGAACGGTGATCGATCACATCCCTGCAGGAGGGGCCTTGCGCGTGCTGGACCTGCTCGGCCTTCGTGACGGAGCGTCCGTGCCCGTTTCCCTCGTCATGAACGTGCCCTCCAAGAAATTAGGCTCGAAGGACATCATCAAGGTCGAAGACCGAGAATTGACCGGTGACGAACTCGCCCGTTTGGCCTTGGTGGCTGCATCGGCAAGCGTCGCCATCATTCGGGCGTACACCGTCGCGGAAAAGCGCGAGATCTCCCTTGGTGACGAGGTGGTGAATGTCGTTCGATGCACGTTCTCCAACTGCATCACGCAGCATCCTCGTGAGCCCCTGCCCCACCGGCTGCGCGTGGTGGACCGTGCGGAGGTGCACCTGCGATGCCATTATTGTGGCCGTCCTCAGGACCTCGATGCGTTGGTGAAGAACGTCATCTGAGCCCAAGGTGGCCTCGCATCTCGCACGCTTTGCACACGGGTCCTGACGAAGGCCCGTTGCAACGTTGGCACGCGTTGACGTGGTGTTCAGGCTCGCCAGATTCGGCGAGCGATCGAATCGCATCCAAGGTGCGCACCAAGCCATGTCGGGTGCCAGGGCGCTCCTCTTCGAGTTGAGCGACGGTTTCACGCATCCTCCATCGTTGCGCTCCCTCAGCGTTCGGGCAGGTTTCATGGTGCATAGGGAGCCCACGATGCAAAGCGACAAGGTGCACCTCCTGTTCAGGAATCGGGCGAAGCGGGATGATGCGTGGAGCGAGCCCCTCTTCGACGCGGTGGGTGTGGGGCGCCATGCGCAGGCTGCGCTCCACTTCGCCAGCCACGAGGTTCATCATCACCGTCTGAGCGACGTCGTCGAGGTTGTGGCCAAGGGCCACGACATCGGCACCGACGCGCTGAGCAAGTGCGTTGATGCCCTGCCGACGAAACACGCCACAGTAGGCGCATGCCGTGGTGGGTGCGCCATCCTTCGTGCTTCGCCCCATGGCGTCCACCACGTCGTCCATGTCAAGGAACTCGAGATCCCTGAAGGCCACGTGCTCAAAGCGCAGGCCGAGGTCTGCGCACAGTTGTCTCGCTGCTTCCATGGACGGCGGCCGGTACCCTTCAATGCCTTCATCGACACATCCCCCGATCAACGTCACGTCGGGCCGCTGACCGAGCAGGTCGTGCAGCATGGAAAGCAGCACCGCAGAATCCTTACCTCCAGAGATCGCCACCAAAATCGTCGTATGGCGGCCATCGAGGTGGAGTTGTTGCCGGAGTTCTTTCCCGACCTTCTTTCGGACGGAGCGGTCGAGATGACGTCCGCAGTACCTGCGACCGGAATAGCGCTGATGGACGATGGCGGGCGCTGCGCAAGCGTCGCAACCCGGTACGTCGAAGGCACGCTCCACGCCCGCCCATCGGGCGCCCCCTGATGAGGTGTGCGACCAGGGACGCCAAAATTTTGCAATTGAAAAATTGAATTCTCAATTGAAATACGAACCGCAGGAACTCCTGTCCCTATCTCCGTCGCGAACTCCCGCTCAGTCCTTCGGTTTCCAACGAGATCTGCTGAAGCATCCGTTCGGCTTCTGAATTGAACTCTCAAAACGTGCTCTTCCGCCGTTCCCACGGGAAAGGTCTTGAAGCCCGCCGTTGCGGGTGATGGCTCGATGTCGACACGAGGCGCCGTGCTCAAGGCCTTCAAGCGCTGCAAAGGTGTTGACGAGGCCCTCCTCGTCGAACACGATTCACCGCTCCCATCGCCGGACGACCAGATCGCACGTGCTGCGTTGGCCGTGGCGCAGGCGGCTGGCGTGGGGGCACTGGAGCATGTGCATCTCGCCGGTGATGCGGCGACGTCGATTTTCTTCGCGCCTCCTGGGCCGAGGGTGATGCTTCGCGGGGCCCCGGGCGGCCTCGGGGCATGGAGGTACACGCATGAACGCCACCGTCCCATCCTCCAACACCTCGCGGAGGTGGATGCATGAGCGTGAGCTTGCCTCCCGGGGAGGCCGTCGACGTCGAACTTGACCTTGGAAGCCTCATGCCGTTTGAACACGGCTTTGTCACAACGTGGGTCGGCCGAAGGAAGACACCCTCCGGACACCGTCTGGTTCGTGGTCACAGGGTGATTGGTTGGCTCGCTGCCTCGGAAGCCGGGTTGATTGGGGGTGCAGAGGGCCAGGCGGCTTTGCTGAGCCTTGAGGCGGACGCCGAACACGTTCGGCATGTTGCGGAATCGTGGACCCTCGGAGAACTTGCAGACGTGCTGATGCTGATGCCGAGCGTGGTGCTCCATGCAGTGGACCTCGAGGGACTGCCGTCCGGGCCGGGCCCAGCACGTCGCTTGCTGTCCCGCTCGGCTTCGGTCATCATGGCAGCGTTGAACGAGGATCCTGAAGTCCTTGGAGCCGTTTTGGTTGACCAAGGCCTGCTCGTCGACCATACCGGGCACGTGCCTGGTGATACGGACGAACTCGCTGGCTTGGTGGCCGACACCATGCGCACCCGTCAAACGATTGCAGGAGGTCTTGGTCTTCCCGAGGAAGGGCACTGGACGCTCGCCACACCGCAGGGCTCCGTGCTCTTGGCTTCGGCTGCTGACCTTGCTCTTGGCGTGTGGACGGCATCAGGTTCGGACCACCGGCGCTTGCTTCAACGGATGGCCAACGCCGTCTCCGGCAGCGCGGGTGACGACGGGCAGGCAGGGCACCTGCCGGAAGGGTTCGTTCTTCGCGAAGGAAAGAGCGGACCTGATGCTGTCCTCTCGATGCTCCGCGTCGCTCGAGAAGAGCAAGTGTACGGCCACCTCAGCGTCGGGGCCGGTGAACGAACCACGGCGGTGGTGCTGCTCTCTGGCCGCCCAGTGGGCTTGGTTTCCTCAAGCGCCGCGACGTTGGAAGAAGCGGTGTACGACCTGACAGACCGTCGACGTGTGGCCAGATTGCACCAACTCCCACTCGACGCGGCGATTGGCGAAGGCACCGCCAACGTTCCAGGTTTCACGCTCGCCGCCTTCGGTGCCTCCATCGCCAGCAGCCGCTCACGCACGGAAGACCGCAAAGACACCCTCATGGCTCGCTACGAGGACATCTTAGGGTTCGATGTCGGCCTTGAATCGCTTGGCCCGAAGGTTGCCCACCTCGGTGAAGCAGCCGAGGGCGTCGACCACCTGAGCACCGGCGACAGCCCGAGGCTGGTGATCGACGCGGGATACCGCCAACGGCTTGAAGACGCCGAGCACCGAATGGACGGCCTTCAACAGGAAGCAGCAGCACTTCAGGCCCGACTCGAACAGGCCGAAAACGCACGGATGCGCGCAGAAGTGGCACTCCGCGAAGCCAAGGACGCCACAGGGGAAGGCCAGGACCGACTTCGTGCGACAGGCGCAGACCTCGACCAAGCAAAGCTGGCCGTCGCGGAAGCCGAACGTCGCGCGGAAGCGGCCGAAGCACGCGCTGAACGTTTGGTCCGGCGCACGTCCGAACTCGAGCATCAACTCGAACGCCGAGCGGCAGAACTTGCCCGTACCGTGGCGGATTCAGGGAGCAGGGAGGCCCTTGCTTCGACCTTGGCAGGCATGGCTGAGGAAGAGGCTCGCGTCAAGGCGGAGCTGCAAACAAGCGCAGAGCGGTTGACAGAAGTCAAGCGACGGCTGGTGGAGGACGAGCGGCACCTTCGCCTCCTTGAAGAGCAGACGTCGGCTGCCCACGAGCGCCAAGCAAACGCGGTACGGGACCTTGCAGTAACCGAGGACGGCGTACGAGCAGGAAAGGCCGAACTTGCAGCGGTGGAGGCAGAAGTTCGCGCCGCCCGACGTCGGGCGGACGACGAACGCGAACGTCGAAGGGAGGACGAAGTTCGTCGTTCCCACCTTGAATCTGAAATCCGAGGGCTGTTGGAGGAACGCCGTACTGTGCTTCGCGAACTTGGAGACCTTGGTGTGCAGCGCGGGCAATCCGAGGCTCAGGTCGCTCACCTCGCCGATCAGGCCGACGCCTTGGCCACGGCTCATGAAGCGGCACTTGCCGACATCGAAGAAGCACGACGTCTCCGTGCGAGGCTCACGGACGAGCCTCTTGCACAAGCCCTGCTGGAAGACGGAGCGTCCATGGCGGCGCTTGGTCCGGTGCTGGAACGCTTGGAACATACACGAGCGCAAGGCTACTCGGTCGTCTTGTTGGACAAGGCCGTCGAACGCGCGTTGCAGGTCATTGGCACCGTGGTCGACCGTGCAGCCGAGACGCCGCGACACCTGCTTTCCAACGACGTGATGCTGCTGCTTGAACAGCAGGTCCCTGAAACGGCGGGGATCGTTCGAGGCCTGACTCGATGGTCCGTTCAGCAACGACTGGAACACTCGCTGAAGCAGGCCGTCACGGACGTTGTGCTCGACTTGGAGCACCTGCTCGAAGACCAAGACCGTGCCATCACCATGCTCCGTCGCACCAGAAACGTGCTCGAACAATTGGCCCGCTTGGGTGCGCCACAAGACGAGATCGATGCGCTCATGTCACGTTGCAGGTATCCAGAGGCGCTGCCGGACATCGCTGCCGCAACGCAGCGGCTCATTCGCGTGGCCTTGGACGACATC
The DNA here is from genome assembly GCA_023254445.1 of Candidatus Poseidoniaceae archaeon. Classification (GTDB taxonomy): domain Archaea; phylum Thermoplasmatota; class Poseidoniia; order Poseidoniales; family Poseidoniaceae; genus MGIIa-L3. Next base: position 18,248 of record JALRLN010000003.1, read on the forward strand.
CACCTCGAAGCCGATCAGCGCGACGCGGGTGCTTCGGTCGCCCTGGCCTTGACCGCCGAAGCCCTCGAAGAATTGCTGAGCCAACTTGAGGCTGCGGGCCTTGTTGGCGGTCGGCCTGCAGGTCATCTTTGGGCCTTCATGGCAAGCGGGCTGCTCCCCTCTGAGGCCGGACACGCCCCATCAGCAGCACCCGAGGATGATGTTCTGCCCCTTGAGGAGGCTCCACCGGAGGAACCCGCACCTGAAGAGGCGGATGCCACGGAGGCTCCCCATCCACCGGTCCCGGCGGCGTCGCGCTCCTTGCCACCGCTCGACGACGCCGAAGAACGGATGCGCCTTGAGGCTGAACTTGCTGCCTTGGACGCAGCACGGGCCCCCCACGGGCAAGGCCGTGAGCACGTCGAGGAGGGTTTGGATGCTGGCATGGCGGCCTTGGCAGCGCTCGAGGCACGCTTGGGTGATCTGGAACTTTGAGGTGGCTGTGTGAGCGAGCGTTGGCCTTTGCCACCTCAGCGCGACCACTCCATCGTCGACCGGCCGTACCCGCTCTTTCTCGAGCGCGTGGTGCTTTTCTTGCTGCTCTGCGGGATCGTCGCGCTTGTGGTGGTGGGAGCGCGTGCGCTCCCTTGGTCGCCGTGGTTGACCGTCCCGCTGATGCTGCCGTTGGCCTTCGTTCTCTGGGTGTCGTTGGGGGAGCGGCTTGGGGGCCTGGTCCAGTTGGCGCACCTCGACCGATGATCACAGCCAAACGTTGTCCTTCGGGGTCTCGTCCTCCGAACCACCCACCAGGTTTCCAACGACGAGGGCACGGAGTTGGGCCAAACGTCCCCAGGGCACGAGGAGGCGTAGGGTCGCTGCGACGCCGAGGAACAACAAGGCGGAAATGACGACCCCATAGGTCAACCTGAGTTCAATGGAATCCGACACTTGGCTTGCCCACTGGCTCCCAGTGGTCGTGGTGACGATCTCCAGAAGCACCCCATGGAAGCCAAGGGCCACCATGGTGGCCAGCCCCGTGAGGGTCAGGTACAGCGCAGTGTGCCGGAGGTGGCTGTTCAGGACGTTGTCCATTTGGCGTACGTACTCTTCGTCCCGCTTGCAGGATTCTGGGAGCCGGTAGGCGTACTCGAGGTGACGAATCACGCCGAAGGCGGACTCTTGGAAGACCATCATCAGGACAGCGATGAGGATGAGCGAGAGTTGCTGCGAGGTGACGAGTTTGAAGCCAAGCAGGCCGACCTCTGGTGTTCCAACTTGCGTGTCGAGCGTGGACAACCCGTCGCCGTACGCACCGAGTTGGTTCAGGACCACAGGGAAGGTGAGGATGGCGTGAAGTCCGAGGAAAAGAAGCGTGAAACCGATGGACCACACCACGGCCTGACGGGACAGCCCCCAAATTCCTCGCGTTCCCATGATGACGGGGAGGAGGTACACAAAGAGGACCAGCAAGGACAGAATGAGCATCAACGGCCATTGGAGCAAGGCCAGTTCGCTTTGGTCGGGGAGGTCAAGACGGAACTCGATGATCATGCCTCCAACCCACGCCAGCATCATGCGTCCGACCAGCAGCACGATGAGGGACACAATCACGCCAATCCGAATTCGTTGCTGGAGTTTCGGAGGCTGGAACGCGAGGAGCGCCATGCTTCCACCAAGGGATAAACCGAGCACCAGAGGGACGGTGAATCGCGCAAGTCCTTGCCGCCCAACACCCGTCAGCCAGTCCCCGAGGGGAAGATCGGAGCCCATGATGACTTCCAGCGTGTCGAAGAGCATCGTGTGGTCGATGGAGCCGACCACGTAGGTGCCGATCACCTCGAGGTACATCCACACCAAGGCCACCGTAGCGATCACCTGCAGGGCGAGGATCTGCCATTGCTTTCGGAGGTTCCTCAAGTGCAGCGTGTGGCGATGGCCGCCGCTGTGGGTGATGTCCGATTGAACGTCAACCTCGCCTGCCATGTCAGTACCCCCTCACTTGCATCAGGGCCTGAGCGAGGTCCATGTCCGGCATCCAGTCGATGACCTGCGCTCCAGAACTGGCGAGGCTTGTCAACCTGTTTTGGCGCTCCATCCTCAGCACCTCGTACGAGAGCCGAGGGATGCGGCTCACCAACCGCTCAAAGTCGATGGAGGACGGTGTCAGGACGGTGACGTCGTGACCACGTCCAACGAGGTCACGAACCGCTGCAGGCACCGTCCCATCGCCTTCGACGCTGGAGATGATGAACACCGGCGAGCCGCGGCTGAAGCGGCCGGACACCGAATTCGTGACGGCCTGGAGGGGCATTTCGCCGGTGTGGCTCACGCCAGCAAGCGTGCTGAGGATCTTGAAGTACTGCTTGTCACCGGTGTCCGGTGGCAGGTAGGACAAGCCGTCACCATACACAGCCAGGGCGACGGAATCCCTCCGTTGTAGGAAGTACGAGGCAAGGGAAGCAGCGGAAACGCACCCCATCTCGAGCGGGTTCTTGAGGACGGTTCCGATCCGGGAAATCTCACGAGCATCGAGCAGGATGAAGACGTCAGTGACTGCATCCCGACACTTTTCGTTCACCATCAACTCGCCCGTTCGAGCATACGCCTTCCAGTTGATGCTCTTGAACGGGTCACCGGGGACGTATTCGCGAAGGGAGTAGAACTCAGACCCTTGGCCGGGGGTTCGGAGGGTTGTGGCACCCGTGTACATCTTGGGCGTTCGGCTGCGAAGGAAGGCTTCCTCAACGTCCTTGACCTGAGGGAAGACGATGATGTCGGAGTGGTGATCGATGCGCATTTCTTCGACGCCGAGGTTGAACGTGTTGCGGTGACGAAGGGAGACAGGTCCGATGGTGTAGTGCCCCCGAAGCGGGCATCGAAGCACGTACCTGATGCGCGCAGACTCACCTGGGGCGAGGTCCAATCGCATCTGGTTCAAGCCGCTTCGGAGTTTCATCTCGTGAGGTACGTTGTCGAACACCTCGAGGGTTTGCGTCCGACGAAGGCTGCGGTTGATGACGAGAAGTTCGACGTACAGGTCGTCGCCTTTGTACAGGTTGTCGGCCGACAGGGTCCGCTGAACTTCGATGTCACCATGCCCCGTCATCCATGCGTTCACGGTGATGAACGCGATGAACGCGAATCCAAGGATCATCATTTGATGGTTGGAAATCATCATGCCAATGAGCACCAAGGCGAGGCCTGCAACGATGGTGAAGGCCGCCTTCCTTGTCCACATCCAGACCCCTCCTCAGGCGCGCCCCCACGCCTTGATGCGCTTGACAAGCGCGACCGTTTCTTCGAGGCTGTACCTCCCGGGCTTCACGGCAAAGGAAGCCAAGGCTTCGTCACCGATGAGGGCGACCAATTCGTTGACTTCCAGCGCATCAAATTCTTCTCGTGTCAGTCCGTTTTGGTTTCGAACCTTCGAGAGCAAGACCTGGCGAATTTTCTCGCTTTTCGTGTAGTAATCGTAGCGTTCGGCGTCGCCAAACCCGTAGTAGATGATGCTGAACACGTGCCGCCACGACTGAGGGTCCCGCTTGCGAAGGAGGACCATCTCAAACGCGAGGAAGAGACCAACGAACAGGACCGCCATCGCGAGGCCTTCTCCTGTGAAGTACACGAGCAGGAAGTAGATCGTGTTGTATCCTTCCGTGACCAGAACGTTCTGGGTGTGGCGGCTTTCGTCGAAGATCACCTGCGCGTTCGAAGAGGGGGCAGCCCCTTCCTGGTTCGGGTCATCAAGGGCTTCAGCGATGATGTCCAACATGAGGCGACGGTTGTCGTTTTCAGGGATCGAGCGCTCAACGTCAGACTCGGCCTTGGTTTCGTCGGGATAGGCTCCTTCGTTGAAGGACTCGTAATCGTAGAGGGCGTTGATGAGCATGCTGCCGTCGGCGAAGAAGAGGATGCGGCCACCGTCGTCGGGGTCGCAACTTCGGTCCACGCAGGCTTCGACGCTGAGGTTGAATTGTCCCCAAAGGTCCGGCGTTTCGGCCGTCACTTCGTTGCCGACCCAAATTTCCCCATCCCCGTTCACGTCCACTGTTGCCTCGTTGCTCGTTGTGGCGAGCACGTGCACCTCACGCAAGGCGCCGCGCACGTCCGGCACAATCTCGATGCCCGTGGCCACGTTGAGCAGCACGCGGTAACTTGCGTTGAACTCCACAACGCCGAGTTCGCCACTTGTTGGCGTCCAGTGTTGAATGCACAAGCCCGCTTCGTCCCGTGCCATGGTTTCGCCGTCGAGGAGTGCACACGGATGCGTCACGGTTTCCGCCTCGTCGCCCCAGCGGGGATGGGTGGCGACCGTCGTGAGGTCCAATTCCGTTCCATTCATGCCACAGGGGCTTGATTGCACGCACATCCAGATGTAGTTGTAATCGAGTTCAGTTGCGTACAAGGTGTCGTACACCTGCCAACCGCCGTAGTTCAGTCCAAACGCGTCGGCGATGCCACCTGCATACCCGAAATCCTCCATCACGATGACGGTGCCACCGTCTTCGACGAATTTCACAATGGCTTCGATTTCAGAGGGACTGTAGCCGTCCTCCGAAGCAAACCGAACCAAGCCATCGGGGTCAAACTGCGGCAGGGAGAGCGTGTCGCGCTCCATGCCTGCAATCACAAAGGTCGTGTTGCGCGGATCGTCGATGTCGGCAAGCAGGAGCGGGCTGCTGACAAGGGAGCGTGTTTCCACCCCCATCGCGTCAAGGTCCTCGCGGAAGGCAGAGAGGTCGTTCCAGTCGTCGTCGTAGGCAGACAACTGCTCAATGTTGGCGAGGTTGACGAAGTTCAGCAAGACCATCATCGCCACAACGCCCAGCACCGCCCAAAACGCGGTCTGGAGGGCGAGCCTCCGCATCTTCGTCGTCACCTGCATGGCCTCACCTTTGGAGCATCATTCAGACAACGACGCCTTCGCGCGCGTTTAGAAGGTTGCTCAGGAATGTGGCTTCGTGCATCACCCGTCATTGGTGAAGACGGACCACCGAGGCGATCTGTTGGACGACGTCGATGGGGATCTCGACGAGGCGATTGGTGGAAGGCCACGGGAGTTGCTCTGTGTTGATGTTCTCCAACGGAGCGACGATGATGTGGCTCAGCGCCCCGGTGCCTTCAGCGATTCGTAAATCGACCACGTTTCCAAGGGCTTCGCCAGCGACGTCATGCACAGGGCGACCAATGATTTCCAGCGCGAAGCTCGCCATTGTCGTCCCTCAGGCTGATTCCATGCCGAAACCGAAGTCCTTTGCGTTTCGCTTGATGCCGCTCAGGCCGGACGTCAACGAGCGCTCCATTTTGTCGTAGTATTCCAACATCTCCGGGGTAACGGTGGGGCGCACGCGGCCGATGGCCTCTTCGAAGTGGCCTTTGTTGACCTTTTTCTTCCCTGCACGCATGGCAATGAGGGCGGCTTCCCTGCACACCGCCTCGATGTCTGCTCCAGTAAAATTGTCCAATTTTCCAAGGATGTCTTTCATCGAGAAGGTCGCCATTGGCATCCCCTCAGAATGGATGGCGAGGATCGCCTCACGAGAGGCGGCGTCGGGCGGTGGAACGTGCAGCACACGCTCAAAACGACCGCTGCGCAACAGGGCTGGGTCGATCATTTCCGGTCGGTTTGTGGCAGCCACGATGATCACCCCGTCGAGCGATTCGACCCCGTCCATGCTGGCCAGAAGTTGGTTCACGACGCGATTGGCAACGTCGGACCCTCCGCTCGAACTGTTGGAGGCACGCATGCTTGCGATGGACTCGAATTCATCGAGGAAGATGATGGAAGGCGCGGATTGCTTGGCCTTCTTGAACACCTCACGGATGGCCCGTTCGGATTCACCGACCCATTTCGAGATCAACTCTGGCCCCTTGATGCTGATGAAGTTGGCCTGTGCTTCGTTTGCGATGGCCTTCGCCAAGAGGGTCTTTCCGGTTCCTGGTGCGCCAAAGAGCACGATGCCACGAGGTGGTTTGATTCCGAAATGCTCGAAGAGTTCCGGCTTTGTGAGCGGCCACTCGACGCTTTCCTTGAGGCGCTCTTTGACTTCCGTGAGGCCTCCAACTTCTTCCCAGCCGACTTCAGGCACCTCGACGTAGATTTCACGCAAGGCAGACGGTTCAACGTCGCGGATGGCTTCCCTGAAGTCGTTCATGTTGACTTCCATTTTTTCCAGCACCTCTGGTGGGATGGTTTCCGCATCGAGGTCAATTTCGGGCAGGTACCGACGCAAGGCCTTCATGGCCGATTCGCGAACGAGTGCGCCGAGGTCAGCGCCGACAAAGCCGTAGGTGTTGTCGATGATCCACGTCATGTCGAAATCGTCGGCAATCGGCATTTGCCGGGTATGAATCTCCATGATTTCGCAGCGTCCTTCCCGGTCTGGAACGCCAATTTCGATCTCCCGGTCGAAGCGGCCCGGCCGTCGCAACGCAGGATCGAGTGCGTCCTGACGGTTGGTGGCACCAATGACCACGACGTTCTCTCGCCCCTGCATGCCGTCCATGAGGGTCAGCATCTGCGCGACAACCCGCCGCTCCACCTCGCCGGAGACGTCCTCTCGCTTCGGGCAAATCGAATCGATTTCGTCGATGAAGACGATGGCTGGCGCGTTCTCAGCTGCTTCGTCGAAAATTTCTCGCAGTTGCTTCTCGGATTCGCCGTAGTACTTCGAGATGATTTCAGGTCCATTGATGGACTTGAAGTGGGCGTTGACCTCGGTGGCAACGGCCTTGGCGATCATCGTTTTGCCCGTCCCAGGCGGGCCGTGAAGCAGCACGCCCTTCGGTGGGTCAATGCCGAGCCGCCGGAACAATTCAGGGTGCTTGAGCGGCAGTTCAATCATTTCTCGGATCTTTTGCAACTGCTGGCCAATGCCACCGATGTCTTCGTAGGTGATGCCCTCGGATTGACCGACTTCCTCGTCGTCGACCGCTTCGTCCTTCAACACGATTTCCGTGTCGTTCGTCACCCGGACGATTCCCTTCGGGTTGGTTTGGAGAACGGCAAACGGAAGGGTTTCGCTGAACAACGTCATTCCGGGGATGAAGATGCGGTCGCCCGCCATGACGGGCCGCTTGTGCAAGCCTCGGCGAGCGAATCCTTCGATGCCAGGGCCGAACTTCACCTTCTGCTTGTTCGGCATGACGGGAGAAAGCACGAGTTTCTTGCAGTCCTTTGGCTCGACTTTGGAGACCGTGACCCGGTCCCCGAGCGACACGCCGGCGTTTTTGCGGATGATGCCGTCCACGCGAATGATGTCGAGCCGTGCGTCCTCAGGACGGCTTCGCCAATAGATGGCCGCTGTGGACCTCGATTCGCCCTTGATTTCGACAATGTCGCCGGGCTTCAAGTCCAAGCCGTGGTCGCCGGAAATTCGGGCACGGCCATGCCCCACGTCCGACGGGACCGCCTTCGATACGCGCAGGGAGACACCTTCCTCATCGCTCATGCTGGGTTCACCTCCGCGGCGTGGCCGCGAACATGGGAGTCTGCACCCGACCCCCTTTGAACCCCACCACAAGCCCGGCCGGTGAGGTGAGCAGGGTTGAAGGGTGGCCTGCCGCTCGGCGGAACATGACCCACGTGTTGGCAACGGGCTTGGACCTCCTTGAGCACACCAACGAAAGCGGATTGCCCGCTGTTCGCGGATGGAACATCATCAACGGCCACATGACGGAGGCCAGCAGCGGTGAGCGCTTCGAGTCCCGGAATCCTGCGCGGTTGCACGACCTGTTGGGCACCTTCCCACGCTCAGGCAAGTCGGACGTGAACGCGGCCCTCGACGCAGCCCATGCTGCGTTGCCCTCGTGGTCGGCCACCCCCGCCCCAACCCGTGGGCAGATCATTGGCAACATGGCCCGGATGCTCATCGACCTCAAGGACGACCTTGTTCGTTTGGAGACGAGGGAGATTGGAAAGACGGTCAAAGAATCGGGTGGCGAGGTGCAAGAGGCCATCGACACCTGCTTGTTCTTCCAAGCCGAAGGCCGACGCCTGTATGGTCAAACCGTGCACAGCGAACTGCCCAACAAGGAATTGTCCACCTACCGAAGGCCCCTTGGCGTCTGTGCCATCATCAACGCCTGCAACTTCCCTGCAGCCGTCCCGTTTTGGAAAATCATCCCGGCCCTCATCTGCGGCAACACCGTGGTGTGGAAGTCCCCTCAAGATGCCCCCCTGCTTTCGTTTGCGCTCGCGCGGATCATGCACCAAGCGGGCCTACCTGACGGCGTTGTCAACCTCGTGCACGGCACGGGCTCAGGCGCCGGGCAGCACCTGATCGACGCCGTCGACGAGGGCCGTGTCAACAAGGTCTCCTTCACTGGATCCACCGGGGTGGGCAAAATGATCGGTGAAGTCTGCGGACGCAATTTGGTGCACTGTTCCCTGGAACTCGGCGGCAAGAACCCCCTCGTGGTCATGCCCAGCGCTGACCTCACCAACGCCGTGGAGGGGGCCTATTGGGCCGCCTTCGGCACCGCAGGGCAGCGGTGCACCAGTTTGGGCAACCTCATTGTCCATCAGGACGTGTACGACGAATTCGTCGAGCGCTTCATGGCCAAGGTCCGCTCGACGCGGATCGGCGATTCCTTGCGCCACGAAGGCGTGCTCTACGGGCCGATGCTGTCCGAAAAATACGGGGCAGATTTCCTCAAGGGACTTGAGATGTGCGAAGCAGACGGCGCGACGAAACTCTGGGGCGAAGGGCGAATCACCGTGGACAACGCACCGGAAGGCTTCCTCAGCGAGGCCGATGAAGGCGTCTTCATGTGGCCCCACGTCTATGCGGACGTCACGGAAGGCATGCAGTGCTTCATGGAGGAGATCTTCGGGCCCGTCGTGACCATCGTCAAAGCCGACGATTTCGACCATGCCCTGCACTTGGCCAACGCCTCACCGTACGGCCTGTCCAGTGCGTGTTACACGAACGACCGCCTCGAGGCCTACCGCTTCAAGACGGGGATCAAAGCAGGGATGACCGGCATCAACAACTCAACGACCGGTGCCGAAGCCCACCTGCCCTTTGGCGGTGTCAAGCAGTCCGGAAACGGCACACGTGAGTCTGGCATGTGGGTCATCGAGGCCTATTCGTACTGGCACGCGGTGAACGACGAACTCAGCGGGCAGCTTCAGTTGGCGCAGATGGACGTGGAGGAAGTCCACGTGGCAGAGGCTGAAGTTGATTGGTCCAGCCTTGCTTGACCTGCGTGGCGTCGCCGCATCCCATAAAGACCCGCTGACCGAGCCCACATCACCCGGAGACGGGAGGTATCCCCATGGGACAAGGCGTCAGGCTTCCTGTCATCAACGGACTCGGCCGCACAGACCGTCGGGACGGTTGGCTCGGCCAACCCTTCGTCATGGCCATCGCGCTCGTCGCCCTGATGGTGTACACGGGTTGGCGGCTTCTCGTGATGGACGGCGACATCCATTACGACGACCACCGGGTGACATCCCCCATTTTCTCACCCGACGTGCTTCACCTCTCCGGCCTCACCGATTATCCGGGTTGGCTGAATTCGGCCATCCTGATCCTCTGGTTGCCCTTTGGATTCCGGGGTACGTGCTACTACATGCGACGGGTCTACTACCGTTCCTTCTTCGCCAGCCCTGTGGCGTGCTGGGTCGACGAGCCTGACATCAACAAGAAGATCGGATACGCTGGAGAGCGACGCCTCTTCATCTTCAACAACCTGCATCGGTATTTTCTGTACGCAGCCATCGCCATTTTGTTGTTCAAGTGGTGGGACGTCATCCATTCCCTGCACATCGGGCACGGGTTCATCCTTGATGTCGGCAGCATTGTCCTGGCCACAGAGTCGTTCCTGCTCACCATGTACGTGACGTCCTGTCACGCGTTCAGGCACCTTGTCGGAGGTGCCCTCGACCGCTGGAACGGTGGCCTCTCCAGCCTCCGCGGGCGACTGTTTGCCTTGGTGTCCTCCCCTCGTTTGAACCAGAGCCACGGATTCTGGTTCTGGACCAGCCTCGGATTCGTGTTCGTTGGTGATTTGTTCGTAATGGCGGTGGCGAACGGCACGATTCCTGAGGCCAGCATTGTGCTCATTGGGGGTGTGTGAATGACCGAGGAGCACTACACGAAGCATGAATACGACGTGGTCATCATCGGCGCCGGTGGCGCCGGCCTCCGGGCCGCCATTGAAGCCGCGCGAGAAGGGGCCAGGACGGCCGTGATCACGAAATCCCTGCTTGGCAAGGCGCACACGGTCATGGCCGAGGGTGGATGCGCTGCCTCCTTGGGCAACGCCGACGACCGGGACAGTTGGAAAGTCCATTTCCATGACACCATGAAGGGCAGCAAGTACCTCGCAGACTGGCGCATGGCTGAGATTCACGCCAAAGAGGCCCCAGACCGCGTTCGGGAACTCGAACAATGGGGTGCAGTGTTTGATCGCACCCCGACCCACGTCATCAACCAGCGGAACTTCGGGGGCCACACCTTCCCGAGGTTGGCCCACGTCGGGGACTCCACCGGGCTCGAAATCATCCGGACCCTCCAAGAACGCGGCATCCACGAAGGCATTGACATGTTCACCGAACATACGGTTCGGCACTTGCTGAAAGAAGGCGACCGGGTCACCGGATGCGTGGCCTACGGGCGCGTGAAGGGCGACTTCCACGCTTTTTCTGCGAAGTCCGTGGTGCTTGCAACCGGAGGCATCACGCGGTGCTGGACGGTCTGTTCAGGATCGTGGGAGTATACGGGGGACGGGCACGCGCTCGCCCTCTGGGCCGGCGCGGAACTTCGCGACATGGAATTCGTGCAGTTCCACCCCACCGGCATGGTTTGGCCGCCGAGCGTTCGCGGCATCCTCGTCACCGAGGGTGTGCGTGGCGAAGGTGGACGGCTGTACAACAGCGAAAAGCAGCGCTTCATGTTCGATTACGTCCCTGACATGTTCAGGGGCGACCACGCCGACACCATTCAGGAAGCAGACCAATGGGTGGCTGAAGTGGTGAGCGGTCGCAAAGCGACAGTCCGCAGGCCACCTGAATTGCTGACCCGCGACGTGGTCGCGAAGGCCATCAACGCCGAGGTCAAGGCTGGTCGTGGCTCGCCCCATGGAGGGGCCTTCTTGGACATCGCACACCGAGGCAAAGAGGCCATCCTCCACAAGTTACCATCGATGTACCACCAATTCAAGGAACTCGCTGGCGTGGACATCAGCGAGGAAATGATGGAGGTGGGTCCCACCGCCCACTACGTCATGGGCGGGGTCCGGGTGGACCCCCAAACCCAAGAGACCACCGTTCCAGGTTTGTTCGCCTGCGGCGAGGTTGCTTCGGGCTTGCACGGCGCCAACCGGCTGGGTGGCAATTCCTTGTCGGACCTCATCGTCTTCGGCAAGCGTGCTGGCGAGCACGCCGCCAAGCGCGCCAAGAACCTGGCGCCTCCTCCCATTGACAAGGATCAGGTGCAAGCCGCCATCGCCGACATGGTGGAACCGCTCAACCGCGGCGAAGGCGAAAATCCGGGCCGAATTTACGACGAAATGCGCGACATGATGCAAGCGAAGGTCGGGATCATCCGGACCAAGGCGGAACTTGAGGAGGCTATCGACGACCTCCGCGCGTTCAAGGCACGGGCGCAGGCATGCTTCCCCGGGACCGACCGACGGTACAACTCTGGATGGCACCAAGCGCTGGACCTGATCAACATGGCCGACGTGTCGATGGCCGCAACGCTTGCGGCCTTGACCCGTGAGGAAAGCCGCGGCGGCCACACGCGTGACGATTTCCCGACGCCGGACGAGGGCCATTGGGGCCAGCACCTGAACATCATCTGGATGGAGGGCGGTGAAATCAAGATCAGGCAAGAGCGGCTCGAGCCGATTCGACAGGATCTGGTGGCGACCCTCGATGAGGTCAAGGCCATGATCAAGGCCAGGGCCGAAGAACAAGGAGGTGCTCGTTGATGTCGCTCAAAGGCCGAAAGCAGGCGTTCCGCGTGACGCGAGGCGTTGGTGAAGCGGCTGAAATGGAGGAATACGAGATTGAGCTCGATGAGGGCATGGTCGTCCTCGATTGCGTCCATCGCATCCAACACGAGCAGCAACCCGACCTTGCCGTTCGCTGGAATTGCAAAGCCGGAAAGTGCGGTTCGTGCTCGGCAGAGATCAACGGTCGGCCGCGTTTGATGTGCATGACGCGGATGTCGGACGTTGTGGCGGAAACCCCTGCCGGAACGCCGATTGAAATTCGACCGATGAAGGCCTTCCCGCACGTGAAGGACCTGGTGACCGACGTGTCGTGGAATTACGAGGTGGCCCAACGCATCGCACCCATCAAGGGGCCGGAGGCACCGAACTGGGAATTCAATCAGGCCGAAGCGCACAGGGTCCAGCATTTCCGCGAGTGCATCGAATGCTTCCTGTGCGTGAACACCTGTCACGTCTTGCGAGACCACGAGCGCTTCGACGCGTTCGCTGGACCTCGGAACCTTGTCCGGCTGGCCCAATACGAGATGCACCCCCTTGACGAGGAGGACCGCTTGCCTGAAATCAAGCATGATTTTGGCGTGGAGTACTGCAACATCACCCGTTGTTGCACCGAAGTGTGCCCTGCTGGTATCCGCATCACCGACGACGCCATCATCCCGCTCAAGGAACGCGTCGTGGACCGGTACTACGACCCACTGCAACGGATTTGGCGCGCCATCACTGGCCGGAAGGTCCGGATGTGAGCGTCCCCGGAATCCGACACCGCTAAACCGCTTCGGACGAGTCCACAACCATGCGCCAAGCGGCGGCCACCGTCGCCATCCTTGGCCTGCTCCTGTTGTCTCCCCTGCCGCTTCCCGGTCAGGCCTCGTACGACCACACAAATGGGGATGATGCACCTGGACTCAGGTCCTTGTTTGACGGCTTCGCTGCAAGCACGGGCGAGGACGTTTGGAACATGACGCCGTGGTCGGATGTCGCCGTTCCGGACGGCTTCGACCTCCTCTCCGTGCTCGATTACAGCGACGTCGGCGTCCTCATCAACAACAACTCGGAGGAAAGCCGTGCCATCGGTTGGGCGTTCGTGGCCGCCCGAAACATCAGCAGCGACCGGATTTTCGTCTTCAACGGAAGCGACGTACCCACGTCGGAGACCATCAACAGGCAGGCGTTCGAGACGCATTTCGACGGTCCATTTCGGGCGATGCTGGCGAACAGGAGTTCCTCGACTGACCTCAACTTCCTTGTGACCACGAAGGGGATCCCGCTCCGCATCTCCGGGGGCAACGACAAGGCCAGTTTTGACCAAGAACTGGCGTTGATTGGTGGATCGTACAACGGGAGCATTGGTCAAAATTGGTGGACAACGCATGCATACGGACCGTTGGCAGGCCAACCGATGGAACGGTTCTCCCGAGCCGAGCATGGCTTTTTCCTCGTGACGCGTTTGACGGGGTACACCCTCGACACCGCCTTGGACTTGATCGAGCGTGCCAATGAGAGCCTGGGGTCCCGAGGAACCTACGTGCTGGATCTGGCAACGAACCGAAACGGGTCTGGCTACAAATTTTGGAACGACGACCTCTACGCGGCCAACACATCGTTGCGTGAAGCGCACAACGCCAGTGTCTTGTTTGACGAGACCTCCACCTTCATCACGAACGTCTCCGACGTGTTGGGGTACGCCTCGTGGGGCAGCAACGACGGGTCATGGAGCCAGAACTTCCTCCCAGACTACGGTTTTGAAGCCGCGGATGCCTCGACGTCGAGCGGTCGACGGTCCTGGGAAGCAAGCGCCGCCACGCCCACAGCCAGCGAGGCGTTTGGATGGGTGGTGGACAACACCACCACGCGCGGTGGGCAAGCGTCGATGGCCTTGCAGATGGCGGCTGATTGCAACGCGAGTTCCGGTCGAAACGTCTCGGGCCTGCTGGGCGAATACTTCGACAATGCGGCAGGCGTGACCATACCGAACGGCGGCATGCCTGAGTTGATCGACCGCGCTTCATCGTACGCTCAGGTCGAGGCAAACCTCGACAACAGCGTGTCATACAACGCCTACGCAGGACTTGACGACCGGTTCAAGGTGAATTGGGGTGCTCGCTTCAGCGGTTTGATCGACGTTCCATGGTCGGGAAATTGGACGTTTTACCTTGACAGCGACGACGGCTCTGAACTGTGGGTGGACGGGGTATCCATCGTCCAAAACCATGGCATGCACGGCATGCGTGAAACAAGCGGATGGGTCAACCTTAGCGAAGGTATGCACGACTTGAGGGTGGAATTTTACCAAGGAAATGGACCTCACGGACTTCGAATGTCGTGGTCCACATCGAACCTCAGCAAATCCATTGTCCCATCGTCTGCCCTTTCTGTCGCATCGTCGTGGGTGCCATCGGTGGGCACCCTTGAGCACCACTGGTCCTTTGAAGACGGGAGTGGAAGTTCTGCCTCCGATGCGGTCGGTGGTGCGAACTTGACGTTGTACGGTATGAACGCCTCCAATTGGCGTTCGTGCGCGGACGGTGGCTGCCTGTGGTACGACGGAGAGGATGACTATGCCGAGGTGGACGTGTCCGACTGGGACGGGGACCTCACCGTGAGCCAATGGGTCTGGGCCAACACGAGCACCCTGCCTGATTACGCCTCGGTGTTTGCGGTGTCGAACAACGCAGGAGCCAACGCCTCCTTTCAGCACGCGGCGTTCAACGGCGAATGGCGCCTTCATAACAACCAAACCCACACCTTTGGAGGCATCGAAGCCCAGCAGTGGATGCACCTTGTCACGGTCTACGACGGTGGTGAGGTCCGCCAGTACCTCGATGGGGTGCTGGTCAACACGCATCAGCAGCCCGCGGGGGCCATCAACGAGGTTGAACGCTATCGGCTTGGTGTCAACCGTGCGGGCAGCGTGCACTTTGAGGGGATGATCGATGAGGTCATGGTCTGGAGCAGCGCCCTCGACGCGTGGGAAATCACGGCCCTGCATCGAACGGTGTTGACCTCGTGCCAACCGTTGAGCACCGGTGGCACCGATGTGGCCCGGCTTGAGCAAACCTACGCGATTGGACCGGACGTGCGCGACCATGCGTGGCTTGGGATCGCGTACGGGATGAGCACCGACGAAGCGCACGGCGCGTTCAGCGTGATGTACGAAGGGCTTGATGCGTCGGGCCAGGTCCTCTCAACGAACACGTCGTCTCCCCGCAGTTTCACCTCGGCATGGGCAACCGGAGTCTACCGGTTTCGCCCTGATGCCAACGCCACGACCCTCCGGGTGACGGTTCTCATCGACGTGGGCAGCACGTCCACGGACGGAGCGCTGCACATCGATGACGTGCTGCTGCGGGCGATTCGTCCATCGATGGGTTGGCTTCCGGGGGCGATTGCGGAGACAGCGGTGTCGACGGGTGGGCGAAGTTTCACATGGGGGACGTCCTACGGCCAATCGCTTGTCGCTGACCTGCTCGAGGATGGCGTATCTGGGGTCAAAGGCTACGTGTACGAGCCGTACTTGACGGCCGTCGGACGTCCATCGGTGCTGTTTGATGCGTACGCGTCAGGATACGGCTTCGCCGAGGCCAACGCCATGGCCAACCTGCAAATCGGTTGGATGGGGGTGGTCGTCGGTGACCCGAAGATGGCGCCCTACGCTGACCGGCTCCATGATGCGGTGGTGGTCGACGCGCGCGTAGCAGGAAACGTCACCGTTGGTCAACCCTTCAACGTCGACGTTCTGCTTGAAAATCGCGGGATGAGTTCGGCCGTAGGCACGCTTGAGGTCACAGAACTTGTCGGCTCGGACCTCCTGTTGCGTGCCCCGTCGAACCTGAGCGCAGGAAACGCCAGCGGGTCCCGTGCTGTTCAACAGCTCCCTTTGACCGTGAACAGGAGCGGCTGGGTTGACCTTCAAATCCGTCATGTCGCTGCGGAAGGTCATCCCGAGGCGGATGCGTCGGACAACATCGCGCTGCTCCGGTTTTGGGTCAACACGCCACCGGTCGTCGAGAGCGTTCGCTGCTTGACCGCTTCCGCCTACCGGGGGGACAGCGTGGTGTGCGAAGTTGAAGCCACCGACGATCTAGGTGTGATGGGGGTCGACCTCGCATGGTCCATCAGGAACGCCACAGGAGCCTCGACCCCTTGGGTGACGCTCCCGCTCGGAACGGGCGACGGCACCACGTGGTGGACCAGCCTTGTCCTTCCAACCAATGCCACCATCGCGCCGGTCGGAACCCTGCGCCTTCGAGCGACAGCAGTGGACAAGAGCAACGCATCCACTGAAGTGACGTCCGAAGACGTCCTGCAGGTGCTCGACGCACCCGGACGCTGGTTCGGCCCGCATGTCGCTGGCGTGGATCCCGCAGGTTGGACGGGGTCGACGGCCCTGTTGGGGACGCCACCAAAGGGCCTCTCGAGGAGCGAGTCCTCCTTGGTGCAGGCCTGCGTCGACGACGTTGACTACGACGAGGTTGTCGATGCACCGACGCTAGATGTGCGCACGAGGGCGGACGCTTCAGCCCCCTCGGTGACCATCCAATCGTTTCCCAACGTGACCAGCAGCGGAACGCTGCACTGCAGTTCATGGGAGGTGCGCATCCCGACCGGCTATGCCTTGGACGAT
>JALRLN010000040.1 GCA_023254445.1 Candidatus Poseidoniaceae archaeon
CACATTTACCTGCATCACCGGCGTGTCGGGGTCGGGCAAGTCCAGCTTCACCATCGACACGCTCTATGCAGCAGCCGCGCGTACGCTGAACGGCGCGCGGGTGTTGGCGGGCAAGCACGACAAGATCAGCGGGCTGGAGCATTGCGACAAGGTCATCGACATCGACCAGTCGCCCATCGGCCGCACCCCGCGGTCGAACCCTGCGACCTACACCAAGGTGTTCGACGAGATCCGCAGCCTCTTCGCCCAAACCCCCCTCTCAAAAGAACGCGGCTACACGGCGGGGACCTTCTCGTTCAACGTGAAAGGCGGCCGCTGCGAAGCCTGCCGGGGCGGTGGCTCCATCAAACTCGAGATGAACTTCCTTCCCGACGTGTGGATCACCTGCGACATCTGCGACGGCAAGCGCTACACCCGCGAATGCCTCGAGGTCACGTGGAAGGGGAAGACCATCCACGACGTCTTACAGATGCCGGTGGGCGAGGCCGTCGAGTTCTTCGCCAAGCACCGAAAGATCCACCGCACCTTGTCCACGCTCTCGTCGGTGGGCCTCGACTACATCCGCCTCGGCCAGCCCGCGACCACCCTCTCCGGCGGCGAAGCCCAACGCGTGAAGTTGGCGAGCGAACTTCGGCGCCCGCCGAACAAGCACACCGTCTACATCCTCGACGAGCCGACCACGGGCCTTTCCTTCAGCGACGTGCAGAAACTGGTCGACGTGCTGCTCGAACTGCGCGCCAAGGGGCACACGGTCGTGGTCATTGAGCACCACCTCGACGTGGTCAAGTGCGCCGACCACGTCATCGACCTCGGTCCCGAAGGCGGCGGCCGAGGCGGCACGGTCGTGGCGACCGGTACCCCCGAAGAGGTGGCGGCGAACGAGGCCAGCCACACGGGGCGCTTCCTTGCCCCCATGCTCGCTCAGCGGTAGGTCGCGCGCGCCCACGCTTCGAAGGCCTTCACCTTCTGTTGGTGCATGACATCGACCACGAAGGCCCAGATGAGGAAAACGACACCGAGGCCCCATACCCAGATCAAGAGCACACCGGCCACACAGAGCAACGTGATGGTGGTGTGCGGGTACGCCGGACAGCGTTCGTCGTTCCCGTCAACAGCGATGGCCACCTGTTGAAACGCCATGCGTCGTCGTTTATGGGCGCTTGAGTTGATCGACGAGGAGATGATGAGGAAGAGGAGGCCGAAGCACATGAAGGAGCAGCACCACAAAAACAGGCCGTCTTCGTCGTAGAAGGGGTCCATTCCGAGGGAGAAATACAGGGTCGGACTTCCGAACAGCATCCCTGCGGCAACGAGGGAAAAAACGGGCGACGGGGCTACCGGAATGCCGTACACCACGTCACGAATGTCAATCAGGGCGCCCTGACCCTCACCTGTTGCGTTGGTCGCCGGTGCAGAAGACGGTTGATTGGATTCTGAGAAATTGATGTCCTCTGGCACGTATGGCGCGTGCCCGGGATTGGAGAAATTGATCGCTGAAGGGCCGGATGAGGCGGCTTGGGGCGTCGCCGCGATGTTCTGGTGGTTGAGGCACCGACCCGTGGTCCGAAACTCAAGGGCGGTGCATCCGTCCACAGCACACGTCCCGGTGCCCATGGGGTTGCACCGACGAAAGCGGAGTTAACGCTTGGGCCGAATCGCCCTCAGCAGCAGCCGCTGCTGCGCGTCGGCGCGGCGACGAAGATGACCCGGTCCACGCCTTCGCTCCGCCGAAGGCCGGCCACCGCCTGTTGGATGCTCCCGGCAAGCCCGGCAAGGTGCATGGTGTCGACGCAGGTGTGGCTGCCCGTCATGCAGGCGTGTGTGGAGGAGCGGAGGTCAATGCCGTCGCTGTGGCGCAGGTCCGGGAGCCGCCGTTCCGCGGTGTGCTGGTGGTAGATCACCAGCGTCCCCTCCACGTCGGTCTCGTCGGGGAGGGAGGCGAGGTCGCCGCGCTCGATGGCGTCGGCGTAATGCTGGGCGGCATCACGCAGAAAGCGGGAGCGGTTGCGGTAGCCGGCCCGCTCCACGAGCGCTCCAAGGTCGAGGTCGTCGTCCACATCTTCCCAGACGCGGGGACGTGGCGGGCTCGCAGGTGGCGGTGGCCGCGATCCTGCTCCTGCTCGCCGGCGCCCACCTCAGCGGCGTGATGAGCACGTCGTTGGACGAGCGTGAGGAGGAACGCGCTCGAATGGCGTGGCGAGCCGACCTGCTGGATTCGCTCGTGCTGCTCGGCGAAGACCTGCCCGACGACGCCACCGTGCTGGCCGGGTACGACATCACCCTCGGGGTCCGGTACGGCACGCCGACCTTCCGATTCGGACCCTCCGAGGACCCCATCCATGACTCGATCGAGGTCGTCGACGCCACCCACGTCGTGCTGACGGGCTCCAACCCGCGCTTCGCGTGGGAACTCGACCCGATGATGGCCCTTGGGGCCCCGTTGAACCCCCTTCGCTCGTCCGCTTTCGGCGGGGACCATCACACCCTGTGGTCCGTCGATGCAGTGCGCGCTGCGCAGCACGACGCGGCGAAGGACCTCATCCTCGATGGCGTGCTGCGTCATGTCGGGGACGCCGTGCTCCTCGAGGCGGGCTCGACCTTCTCAGCCCCTCAGGGATGGGCCATCGTCGAAGCCATCGTGCTGCCCATCAACGACGACGGAGGCGCGGCCGTGGACCTGCGGTTTGGGTTGGACACCGACGCGCGCACGCTGTGCAGAGGTTCCTTGTGTGGGGACGTTGTCCACGTGGACGAAGGCGAACGACGCCTGGTCTTCTTGGGGTGAACAGATGCGGGAGGCGTTGCTCGATGTGCTTCGCTGGACGGCCGTGTTCAACCACGGGCTCACGGCGAACGACGTTCGACGCTACGCGGCCGTTGAGGCCGATGAGGCTGCGGTTGAGGCCGCGCTTCAGGACCTGCCCGAAGCCGACTGCACGTCGGGGCGATGGCACCTTGTGGACCACCCCCTTGACCCGGACGGGTTCCAAGCAGCCCAGCAGCGTGCGAAGCACCACCTCGAGGAAACCTCCTCTGCCTTGGCGACCCTGTGCTCGAGCACCGCGGTGCTCGGTGTTGCGGTCACGGGCTCGGTGGCGGCCGGCGTCAACGACGAGGACGGCGACCTCGACCTGCTGATCATCGCCCGCCCCGGCCATGTCTGGCGCGTTCGAGCCCTCGCCATTCACCTCGAGCACCACCACCCTGGAGGATGGCGGTTTTGTCCGAACATGGTCTTGGACGCCCGCGAGTTGAACCTTCGACCGTCCATGTATGCCGCACGGGAGATGACCATGCTGAGACCGTTGAAAGGGCGACACTGGTTCGAACGCCTTCGAGCAGCGAACCCTTGGGTCAGCGAATTCCTGCCCAACAGCGACCTTGCCCCCAACCTGACGGTCGAGGGGGAGCAGGGGGCCGTCCCCGCATGGTGGCTGCTGATGCGTGCACCGGTGGTCGGCAGGGTGATCGAACGGTGGGAACGGCAGCGCAGGATCGCTGAATTGCAGCAGGCCTCGACCTCGCACGAAGCCGTGTACGCTGCACGCCGCTGCCTTGGGCACGAAAACGCGCACCGCACCCGCATCGAGGAGCGCATGGCCGACCTCCAACACCGGGGTGGCGTCGATGCATGACGGCTACCACAACGTGGTCGCCGACCATTACGAGGCGGGTGCTGAAGAGTACGAGATGCGTTCCTGCAACAACCACGTCCTCGAAGGGCTGCGCGACGCGTTTCGCGAGGTCACGATGGAGCAGTCACCGAAACGCATGCTGGAGATTGGATACGGCCCCGGCGTGGACATGATGTGGTTCGCCGACCAAGACGGGGTCGAGCAGGTGCATGGCATCGACCTCACGCCAACCTTCGAACGCATCGTTCTGGAAAAGGCCGCGACCCGTGGAGACGGGAAGGTCCAACCGCTGAAAGGGGCCGCCGACCAGGCTGTGGAGTTGCTTGGGGAAGCCGCGGTGGACACCGTGTACGTCTACTTCGGAGCGCTCAACACCACCGAAGACCTTGACCGCGCGGCTCAGGCCATCCATGACGTGCTTGCACCCGGCGGAAAAGCGGTGCTGACTTTCGTCAACAAATGGTACGCGTTTGAGATCTTCTGGAACCTCGTGACCTTTCGCCCGAGGAAAGCCATGGCCAGGGTGCGAAAGGTATGGACGGGCTACAGCCCAACGAAGCACCTCGCTTCGCACTGCCCCTCATCACGCGAGGTGCAGAAGGCCTTCGGCAAGCGGCTGACGCTTCGAAGGCGGCAGGGGTATTGCATCGTCCACCCTGCCTGGTACCGTCACCATTGGGGACCCGAAGGCTCGCGTCGCAGCCGTGCCTTCCACACCATCGACCGCTGGTTGAGGTGGACGCCGTTCTGGAACCTCGGCGAGCACAGCCTCTACGTCTACGAGCGTGAAGCAACGACCGCGTGAACCGCATCGCGCAACGCTGCTCGGGCAGGCTCACCTTCGCTCTGGTCGCCGTGGCCATCGTCCAACCGCAGGCTGGCCACGATGGAGCGCGTGGCGTCATGACCGTAACGCGCGGTCAGGATAGCGGCCCCAACGTCGGTCGTGGGCACACCGCGCACTTCAGCGACGGTCATGGCGAAGTCCGCTTGCCGAACGCGCGCGAGCAGGGGCGGGTGCAGCACACCGCGTGCCTCCGATTGTGTCCACAACCACCGGGCGAGGCCATCGGTGGTCACGATGGACATCCAGGCCTGCCCGCCTTCGATGACGGGGACCGTGGGTCCGGCGTAGAGCATGTCGAACCACGACCCTGCACCCAGCACCCAAGGGGCGCGCACGAGCGCGAGGTGCCCCGCATCGACCGCCTCTCGCCACGGTGCTTCTCCGCGCGCGTAGGCCGTCGCATACCCCGTGGGACGGACGGGGTCGCTCGTCTGCACGAGGTCCTCGCCGCGGTCGCCGTACGACAGCGACCCGTGCACGGCCAGCGCCTGCACGTTCTCGCGGAGAAGGTGGGCGACGAAGCGGCCGGTGGCCGCCTTCGTTCGGCGGGCGATGCGCCTTCGCCTCCACCCGCTTCCCGCAGCGGGGCGTGCAAGGTGGAGGACGCGCCCGACCTCATGCGTCCACGCTGCGAAATCTGCCTTGGGATCGAGCAGGTCTCCGTGGACCGAGGGATGACCGCTCGAAGGTGGTGTGCGATGATAGAGGACGCGGACCGGACCCGGCGCGGCGTCGACCACGGCCCGTCCAATGAATCCGGAGGCACCGGTGACCAGCGCCAGGGGCCGGTCGCCCACCGGGGTCACTCCTCGTACAGGACCCAGTCCGCAGCGTCCGGCTCGCGGTACCACCACGATCCTTCTTCGTCCTCGTACCACTCGACGCCGTCCTCATCGACCGTGATGCCGTCGTCCTCGTCCTCTTCATCGTCCTCGGCGTGGCCGGGGTCGCTCAAACCGGATTCAATGGCGATCTGCCGCTTGACGCTCTCGATGTCCTCCTCCGCATCCGCGAAGACGCGTGCATCGGACAACACCGCCGCCTGATGGTCGCCGGAGCGGATGGCTTCGTCGGCGTCGTGTTGGAACTCGTCGGAAATTTTGGCACGGAACTCATCGAATTCGTCACGTGCAAAACTTCCCATGAACGAATCCTTCGTGCTGCTCATCAATTCGTCGAGGTTCTTTCGACGGCCAAGGTCGGGTTCTGGGCCGTCCGGCATGTCCTCGTCGTAGAAGTGGTCGCCGTCGTCGCTGTACCGGTCGAAGGTTCGGCCGTCGGGGTCCGCGTCTTCCACGGCCTCCATGAGCAGGTCGTGCTCCTCCGCATCGATCTCCTCGTTGTCGAGCGCTTCTTGGACGGTCTCCACGAACCGACCAAGGCGCTTGGCAAGTTTGCCCTCATCGTCGCCGAACTCGTCTTCGAGCTTGCCGATTTGCTTCAGCAGGCGTTCGTAGGGGGAGCCTGCCAGGGCCCCCATGAAACGACCGAGCCCACCACGCTTGCGCGCCATGTGCACCTCCCTGCTTCGGACGACTTCAAGGATTGCCCATCCTCGGACGACGGAACGCTTCATGGCGCACGGGAGCCAGCACGCCGTGAGGCGCATGGTCGAAGCGTGGCTTGTGGAGGCGATGTCCCGCTACAACGCGGACTCGTACGAGCGGCGCGAAGCCTACGCCGCCCAGGTGCATCTTCCCGGAAGCGTCCTCCAGGACCTCGTGTGGTGGGCGCTGCAAGCACTCCCAGACGAGGTGCTGGTCGGGCTGGACGTCGACGCGGGACGGCCGCACCTCGACGAGGTTGACGCGATGTTCGCCGGGGCGGCCCAGCGTGACGGGCTCTTCGCCGGTCAAGGCTACGTCATCGGTGAAGCGGCCGTGGTGAACCGCGGCGATTCCTATTCGGTGCACCACCTTCCAGAAGAATGGACGGACGACCTGTTTCGCAGCGACCGCGGCAGCCGTGGCGGTCGGTTCACGCACTGGCTGCACACCCACCCGAACGCACCGGCCATCCCAAGCGGGGCGGACGCCGATGCGGCGCAGGAAACGCTCGGCGTGGACATGATCCTCGGCCTCCGCTTCTCCCCGGAGGGACCGCTCCCTTGGTTCGATGACGTCGACGGGGAGCGGCGAACGTTGGCCGCCGCCGAAGGTGCACCGGTGCGCCGTCGCTTTGGTCGGCGCGAGCCTCCGGTGCTTGGCGTCGCACCGAGCGGGCATCGCATCCACGAGATCCAACTCATCGCCTTCCACCGCACGGGCGTCGGCGTCAACGTCGTGCTCGTCGACGACGACGGCTGGCCCTACGGCTGGTCGACGCTCACCTGAGCGCGTCGGCCATCGTGGTGAGGCGCTCAGGATTGACGCCAAGGTCGGACAGGCCCACGCGGGACGAGGACTGCATGACCACCTCGCCGGTCGTGGGGTTGACGGACACGGTCACGTCGTCGACAAAGCCCCATAGTTCGGTCTGGACGGCGTAATGCCGGAATTCGCTGTCCTTGTGCAGCAGCGTCACGCGAGGCTCGGCCTCGGCCCATGCGTCCACCTTGGCCCAAAAGTCGTCCTCGCCGCCGTACGGGACAGCAAGCGGAAGCACGCCGTCCATGCGGTGGCCGCCTGCCCCGTCGAGGCGGGCGCAGTTTTCGCTCGATGCGGCGCACGCCTCGGGCATCTCAAGCAGCAGCGGATGGGGGGACGCCAAGGTGATGAGCACGCGGAGCGCGAGGAAGGCCACGGCGCCGAGCACGGCCGCCGTCCGCACGCGCTCGCCGAGGCTCATGGCAGCACCTCCTGCGGTCGACCGCCTTCATCCCATCCCCGCTCGGTGTAGTAGGCAAGCAGGCAGGCGTCTTCGTCGGTCGCGTCCGAGAAACTCACGCAGCCTTCCGCCACCCCGCTCGGCAAGGGCTCTTCCCGGAGGCGCCACGACAAGCGGTCCTCCACATCGGGGCGGCGGCCAAGCCGGCTCCAGTGGGCCACGTTCCAGCGTCGTGCCAGGTCCCACTGGACGGCGGCACGCGAACACAGGTCCTCCCAGGTGGCGACGTCCCCGGTGATGGCCGTCCACATCGCGGCAAGCATCCCGTCGGGGCTCGCACCTTTCGCGAAGGCGCAGAGGATGAGGGAATCGCGCACCACGATCGCGTTCTGGCTTTCCACAAGTTCCGGCACGAGGTCCAGCGCGCTCGCCGTGGGCAACCCCGTCGGCTCCTTGTAGCCCGCACGCATGTGGGAGGCGCCGACGTTGGCCGTCATGTAGGCCAAACCGTTGCCTCGCTTGCCGCGGGGGTCCCAGGCCGGAAGGTCGAGCCCCTTGCAGTGGGCGGTGCAGCGTGAGGCAGGGTGCCCGGTCCGGCGCTCCACCTCGTCCGCGAAGGCCACCGCCCCCGCGGCGAGGGTGCCAAAGAGCGAGCCATCACCAACCGTGGCCGAGGCCAGCGTCTCGAGGGCGAGCGGCGGGAGGGCCGCATCGCCGAAGCGCCACGTGACCGGGTCACCCGGCGCGTACGGGGCGAACGCCCGCGGGGCGGGGAAGGACGTCCCCCATTCCACAGGCAACCAACCACGCTCGGCCAGTTCGCACACCAGCCCGAGGGCCGCTCCAGAGGAGATGGTGTCAAGCCCGAAGCGGTTGCAGGCATCGTTGCCGTCCATCACCTCGAGGCTCGAACTGAGGCCAAGGTTCGACCCAAGCAGCGCCAACGTCTCGTATTCCGGTCGCTCGACGCGTTCAAGGTGGACCGGTCGACCCTTCACCCGCTCGCCCTCCACCGTGGGTCGGTCCGCCGCTTCGCACGCGATGGGGCAGGGGGTGCAGCAGCCGGATTGCTTGGCGTCCGGATGTTCGTCGTGCCAGTGGTCGCCGGTCAAGCGTGGTACATCGAGAGCGACGGCCCCGCCCGTGCTCATGCCTTCGGTCGGCGGCGAGGAGGACGGTGCCTCGGAAGACACGACGGTCCCGGCGAGGACAGGAACAACCCCGTCCGCGGAGGTGTAGTTCGCAGTCGGCATGCGGTCGTTTGCTGAGGCATAATGCGGCGCTCGGCTCGTCCCGAAGGCGTAGAAGGGGTCCCCTGCTCGGCGCTTGACGCCCATTTCCTGCCGTTGTTCCTTCACCGCGTCCTGCAGGGCTTCGGCATCGGCCACGCGCACGCGGGCGCGGGCCTCGGGGCTGGCGTCGACGGTGATCACCTTCAGGCGCTTGAAGCCGAACTGCGCACCGGTTCCGCCGCGCCCAGCCGCGCGACGTCCGGCGGTGATCGGCGACGAAAAGCGCACCCCGGCCTCCCCGGCCGGTCCGACGGAGAAGCATTCGCCAAGGCCTTCGAGGGCCTGTTCGCAGGCCCAGGTGGTGGCGCCGGCAAGGTCTTCGCACGGCACGAGCCGTGCCTCCAGGTCACGGATTTCCAAGCGCACGAGCGTCTGGCTCGCACCGAAGACGAAGAGGCCGTCCCAGCCTGCTTCCCTGAGGCGATGGCCGAGGTTGCCTCCGACGTACGTGTCGATGTAGACGTCGGTCAGTGGTGAGCGTGTCACGACCACGGCACGGCCGGACGAGCCGATGCGGGTCCCTTGGAACGGCCCGGTGAAGACAAGCAGGGGGGTCGAGGGATGCCGTGCGACGTCCGAACCCCCCGTCACCGGATGCACGAGGTCGTAGGCCGCGTCCTCCGTCGTGTCCCATTCCACAAGGACGCGGGTGGCGAGGCCCTTCCCGCCCATCCCTTCGTGGCACCACGCCTTGGGCACCTCGCGGGCCTCGATGGCGCCCGTGGAGAGGTTGACCACGAGCACGCGCCCGGGAAAACCGTCGAAGCGCCATCCGTCCATGCGCGTCCCTCAGGCCTCACGTCGCGTCCAAGCGCCGTCCGTCCGCTCGTACAGCAGCGGGACACCGGTCGGCACCTCAAGCCCGAGCACCTCCTCGCGGGAGAGCCCTTCGATGGCCATGATGATGCTGCGCAGGGAGTTGCCGTGGGCCGCCACGAGGACGTTGCGTCCTGCGTCAAGCGCAGGGACAAGGGTGGCGTCGAGGTAGGGCAGCGTGCGAGCCGCGCACAGTTCGAGGGATTCGCCCTCGGGCGGTGGGACGTCGTAGGAGCGGCGCCACACGTGAACCTGCTCTGCGCCATAGCGGTCCCGAGTGGCCTGCTTGTCCAGCCCTTGCAGGGCCCCGTACATGCGCTCGTTGAGCTGCCATGCGACGTGCACCGGCAGGGCGTCGCTGCGTGCCGCCTCGTCATGGACGGTGGTCCACTCGGCCATGCGCCGCTCGTTGTCGCCGAGCCCGTCGAGGCCGCCCTCGGGCACGGGGTGCTGAACGACGGGAACCTTGCCGCCTTGGTGCTGCGCGAGGGCGAGCATCGCGGTCATTTGGGCACGGATCAGGGTCGAGACGTGCACTTCATCGATGGGCAGGTGGGCGATGCGCCGGCCGCCTTCGATGGCTTCCTCGATGCCGACGGGGGTCAGCGGCACGTCCACCCAGCCGGTGAAGCGGTTCGCCGCGTTCCACATCGACTGGCCATGGCGCATGAGGATGAGCAGCGACATGGGCCTCAGTTTGCTGTACGAGCGCAGGATGAAGAGGCTTCGCACACCTCTGGCTCAGAACAGCCACGGCAACAACGCAAGCAGAAGCAAGGGGGCCAATCCCATGGCCAAATCACGCGCAGCCAGCATCAGCGATGTCTTCGCATTGCGCCGAATCATCACATCGACGCTGGCCTGGATGTGGTCGTCGATCCGGTCCGAAAGGTGGGCTGCACCACGCCGGGCGAGTTCCTCCGCAGCGCTCCACGCGACCGCGGCAGCCAGCCCTTGAGGGGTGAATTTCCTGCTCAGCAAGGCAATGCCACCCGCACGCTTCAGCACCTTCACACCATTCGAAGGTTCCTGCCTCTTGCCTTCCTCAACGGGTTCCTTCCCACCAAATCGCCGGAGCCATCTGCGCGCGCCAAGGCCCATGTCGGCGACCTTTCGAAGCCGCTCAACGTCCTGACGCTCGACGGCCACGAGCACGCGACGAACACGCCGAATGCGGAGAAGGTCGAGGAAGACCCACGTCGCGGCGAGCACAAAGAGCAGGACGTGGGCGTACCATGGACCGTCCGACCAGTACCGCCAGCCGATGGGGTCCGCCATTTGCCTGTAGACAAAAACGACGATCAGAGGGAGGCTGAAGGCGAGCACTTCGTTGAAGATGAGCAGGCGAAGGCCGCGGACGGGCAGTTCCATCAGTTGCTTCAACGCCCATCCCGCGTGGGGCGCGAGTTTCGCCACCACACGTCGCGCCGGGCGGGCCAGGAGCAGCAAGCGAAGCAGCAACGGCAACCAAATGACGACGTAGACGTACGCCGCCCACGGCCCTTCCGGAGGAAAGGTCGGTGCGAGGATGGGGGTCGCCACGTGCCTTCATCGGCAGACCTGCCATCAAGCCCACGGTGCTCGAGGAGCGAAGGGCTATGGAGGACGACCCGGCAGCCCCCACCATGGTGTTCACCCACCCCATGGC
>JALRLN010000041.1 GCA_023254445.1 Candidatus Poseidoniaceae archaeon
GCAGGAGGGTCGTCGCCGCATCGTCGAGCACCTTTGCGTCGCTTGGAACGCGCCCCCGCCCGTCGAGGACGATGCGTCGCGGTTGACGGTCGGCCTCGACGCGCCGCACGGTGAGGGACGGGTCGTCACGGAGCACCGTGCTTGAACCGACGAGGATCGCGTCGCAGTCCCGTCGCAGGCGGTGCACCTCATCGAGGCAGGCTTCGGAGGTGAACCGTCCAGGCCCGCCTGAGCGGTCGTCCACCGAGCCGTTGGCGTCCACCGCCATCTTGACCGTCACCCACGGGCGTCGGGTGCTGCACCAGTGCAGGAAAGAGCGCATCTGCAGCCCAGCCTCGTCGCGCAGCAACCCCGTTTCAACGTTCACGCCTTGTTCTCGAAGCAGATCGGCCCCGGATCCGCGCACGTTGGGGTTCGGGTCCTCATGGGCGATGACCACACGGTTCACGCCGGCCCAGAGCAGCGCTTCCGTACAGGGGGGCGTTCGTCCAAAGTGGTTGCAGGGTTCGAGCGTGACGTAGGCCGTGACCCCGTTCGTGGCCAAACCTCGTGCCTCAGCATCGTGGATGGCCATCTGTTCGGCGTGGAGGCCGCCGAGGTGGTCGTGCCACCCTTCGGCGACGACGTCGCCGTCCCGAACGAGAACGCAGCCAACCAGCGGGTTCGGGCTCACGCGCCCTCGACCGCGCTCCGCCACTTCGAGGGCGCGCCGCATGTGGGCGGCTTCCCGTTCCGACCACGGCACGGTTGGTGCTGAGGCGCTCCCCACATGAGGCCTCGCCTTCAACCACCAAGGTTGATGCCCTCGATGGCCATGGGCGTTCATGCCTTCCCTTGTGGCCATCGTCAACCCGGCGAGCCGCGACGGACGTTGCGGTCAGGCGTGGCCGGGCATCAGGGAGCGCCTGACGGCGGCCGGGTTTGAGGTCGAGGAGCGCATCACCACGGCCCCGGGCGATGCCGCTCGGTTCGCGGCCGAAGCGGTGGACCACCTCCCGGCCGGGAGCCTTGTCGTTGCCGTGGGTGGCGATGGCGTGGTGCATGAAGTATGCAGCGGCCTCCGTGGTTCATCCTTGGTGCTCGGGCAGATCCCGTTCGGTTCCGGCAACGACTTCGCCATCACGCATGGCGTTCCTCGAAACGACCTCGACGGGGCCATCGACGTGCTGATGAACGGCGTGGACCGGCCGTCCGGGGCGTGGCGTTTGGAGGCCGTTCCGGCCGAGGGTGGCGTTGGCGCGTACACCGTGGACCCCACCCCATGGGACGGCGAAGCGGAACACGAGGGGCGTGTGGTGCGGTGGGTCTTCCTCGAAACCGACGCCGGCATCACGTCCGCCATCAGCCGGGCGAAGCTCAGCCGTGCGCGGTGGTTGCACGGGCCGATCAAGTACACATGGCTGGGCATCACCACCATCCCGCGTTGGCCCCGAAGGAAGGTCGAGGTGACCCTTGACGGTGGTGAGGCGAAGGTGATGGACATCACGATGCTTGCTTCGTGCACAGGAGAGACCTTTGGTGGTGGCTACCGCGTCTGCCCGGGCATGTCCCCTCATGCAGACGCCGCGCTCGTCGTCATCGCGCCACGTTTGAGCAGGTGGAAGATGCTCAACCTCATGGGGCCCGTCAAGCGGGGGAAGCACGTCGGCAAGTGGGGGATCACCGCTCAACGGGTTCGGCACATGACCCTTCGGCCCGTGGATGCAGAGGGCCGGGGCGTCGACAGGCCGAACCCCCTCCCGACGTGGATTCAAGCGGACGGCGAACCAGTCTTGCAACTCCCCGCGACCTTGTCTTGGCATCCAGCCCAGGTGATGGTGCGGGGCGCCGCTACCGTGCCATGGGATTCAGAATGAGAAGTCCGCGAAGTCCTCATCGGGCTCCTCATAGGTGGCTCGCTCGGGTTCTGGTTCCGGTTCGTGAGCAGGCTCGGGCGCTGGCGCCGGCTTCTTGGCTGCACGACGACGAACAGGGGCAGGTGCGGTGACGGGTTCGGGCTTCTCGTCCCACGGCGCCTGTGACGCGGACGACGTGGGCGTTGGAGCGGTGCTTCCTCCACCCACGGGCGTGACCCCACCCGACGTGACCCCTCCGACGGGGGTCACGCCACCGGACGTGACGCCACCACGTGGTACGGTGGACGGTGCGGCACCCGTCGAGGTTGGGGCCGCGGCAACGTTGGACGTGGCCACCACGCTCGAACTGCCGCTCCGAGGCGCACCGCCGACGGGTGCGCCGCTGCCGGGACTGCTTCCCTTGGAGGACAGGGCAGCGTCGAGGTCGAAGCCACCAATGCTTGATTCCTGGGGGGCTGGGGACGGCTTTGGTTTCGGCGTGGAGGCCTTGGAAGGACCGGGAGGCGTGGAGGCACGCTTCGCCGTGCGATCGACCTCCTTGGCCTTGCTGATGTTGGCTTCACCGAGCAGCACCCGAGCAGACGCGGTCGCGCCGGCACGAACGCGTCCAGCGGACACGAGGTACATCGCAGCGCTGCCACCGCCCCCGACCGCGAGGAGGAACACGACGTAGCCGCCCCGCCCGAGGAGCGGCACCTGCCCCATGACCCACTCGTCATCGGCGTCCCCGTTGGCGCTGACCGTGGAGGATTCGTACTCAATCCGCTGGACAACGAGGAAGTGGTCGGCGCGGTTGTTGCTTGGGACGTCGACCACGCACGCGGTACGGCCGGATTGTGCGTTGCTCGCGCCCCCAAGCAGACCGCCGCTCGTTCCGGGCACGCTCTGCACGAGGTAGCCTTCGATGCGCACAGGACGGTGCACTTCGGCAAGGGACGCCATGCCCGAGGCGATGTTTTCCGTACCGGGGATGAGGGCCAGCACGTACCATTCGTCGTCGTCGTCCGTGTCCACCGAATCGATGTCCACGCGGCTCAGGGTGGTGCTTTGACCGCTTGAGGTCTCAGGGTAGAGGGGTTCGCTCCAGTCGTTGACAGGGATCCGCGCACCTGCTCCGTTGGCCACCTCGGCCGCCGCGTCGTAGGTCATGGCCTCAATGATCACCGCACCCGTTGAAGCGAGCGAGAGCCCACGGACGTCGGTCGAATGGCTGTCGTACAGCGTGCTCGCGGCGAGGTGCCCTTCGAACACAACGTGCCGTGTCTGGTTGTCGGCCGTCCCAATCGTGCCGTCCATGGCGCAGCCGGCCAGTTCGACGTCCGAGAACTCCGTTTGGCTCCCCGTCATGCCGGTCGTCACCGTCGCCGTCATGCCGTCTTGCTGAACCACCACGCCTTCGCCGTCCCAGGAGGCGGACGTCGGGGCAAGGCAGCCCGCCAACGACAGGGTCAGCACGAGAAGCAACGCAAGGCTGGCTCGGCGCATGGCTCAGAGACAGCGTTGTGGTTTGAGAAGGTTCCTCGTGCAAACGTAGGCGCACGGAGAGGGATTCGAACCCCCGTGTCAGACGACACCGGCTTTCAAGGCCGGCGCACTACCAGGCTATGCGATCCGTGCTTGTTCGTGCCTGAGGCCGACTGCATATCAACGCCGCCGTTCGACGAGCAACGCTGCGCCGAAGAGCGTGAGCACCACGAGGCCCATCGAAGGCCCCGGCGTCGGGGCTGCCGCTCGCTCAATGACCCCGGTGGCACGGGCGAGTTCTTCGATGTCGGCCGTGAAGGCGTCCGGACTCCATCCGTCCCCCGTCCAGACGATGCGCGGGGCGCGCTTGGCGTCGAGGATGAAGGTCATGGTGGAGTGCCCGACGGACAGCGTCCCGTCCACCACGCACGAGAGGCGGTTGCCCTCCGCCCACACGTACCCCTCGTCGCACATGCAGTGGGCGGACGCGCCCGAGCCCATCACGGACCCATGCCCATCGCACGTGCTGAGGTTGCCCTCCATCGCCATGCCGGTTCCGGGAGGCGGCACGTCGCTGAGGTTGACCGTGGACGGTGCCCACGCGATGTGGAGGGTGTCGTTCAGGTCGTCCATCCCGACCGTGGCCTCCTCCCATGCGTTGGCCGTCTCGTTCCAGGCAGCAAGGCGCCACCACCAACTCCAGTCCTCTGGTGCGTCTTCGAGGGAAATGCCGTGGAGCATGTGGCCCCATGTCGGGTCCAAGGACAGGTTCAGTGGGACCCCTTGGGCCCCGAGGCTTCCAAGGGTGAGGTAAAGCGCGGAGGTTGTGTCCAGCGTCTGACGGGCGGTTGACCCGTTTGGAAAGACCACGTCGATGGAGGAGTCGCCTTCGGGTGTTGGGGGAAGGGCTGAGGCGTTGCTGGCCACCCACGCAAGGTGTGGGGTCGCGAGTGCGTCGATGCTGTCCACGCCGACCTGACTCTCCTCCCATGCCTCAGACGTGCTGTTCCACACGTGGAGGCTCCACCACCACCCTACGTCCTCGGAGGAGGCCACACCGTCGATCCCCACCACCATGTGGCCG
Source organism: Candidatus Poseidoniaceae archaeon (assembly GCA_023254445.1). Lineage (GTDB taxonomy): Archaea > Thermoplasmatota > Poseidoniia > Poseidoniales > Poseidoniaceae > MGIIa-L3. The sequence goes on from JALRLN010000041.1 coordinate 4,405, forward strand.
TACGTGCCAAAGTCGGCGGTCAAGTCCCAACCTGCCGACGCTGCGGCTTCCACAGTCAGGTTCCAACCTGTGGGGGTGAAGGCGTGTTCCATGCTTGTTCCATTTGAACGCACGTGGGTCACGGTCGCTGCTTCCGAGGCAAAATCAGGGCTCGTTGTGTGCGCTTCGATGACCTCGCTTTGCACAGCGACACCGAATCGCTGCCAGACGTCTTCGAGCACCTCCTCGTCCCCGGTCAGGTGGGGCCACGTGACGCCGTGGAGTTCTGTGAAGGCCGACAAGGTCTCCGGATTGTCGCGCTCAGGATCAACGGTGATCGACACGAAGTTCACCTCACCCTCCAATTCCTCGGGGAGGTCGTTCTGAACGGCTTTGAGCGTCTGCGTGATCACCGGGCACACGTCCGGGCAAGAGGTGTAGATGAAGGCCACCACGAGGAGGGGTGCCTCAAGGCTCTCCAACGAAAAATTCGCCCCATGCTGGTCGACAAGGTCCACCTCGCCGACGCTTGCACGCGAAAGCACCAGTCCTCCGTACGCGGAAGCGTTCGGCAGGTGAAGCAGCAGCAGCACCAACGCAACCGCGGCCAAGCGCCGCATGTGGAAGCCTCAGGGTGTCGTGGCGTACCCGCCCGCGAACGGCGTGCACCAGGCCGGGAGACCGGTGATGCCACCAGGGTTCGAGAGCCCGATGCCCCAGAGCATCAGGGTGACGAACAAGAAGGGGAAGGCGAAACTCCACAGGTAGGAGCGTGGGTCCCCGGCGAGGTGCATGAAGAAGGCCGCGATGCCGTAGCCTTTCACGATGCCAACGCCGATCAGGATGGCCCACACCATGCCGAGGCTCATCGATTCTCCGAAGAACACAGCGGCGACTTCGATGACGGTGAGCACCATCAGGACAATGAAATTCACCATGTAGATGTCAACGGGCAGGTTCTCTTCGACCCACTTTTCGATTCCAGTTGCGTGTTCTCCCATGTCCTCACCTCAATACAGATAGAAAGCGGGGAAGATGACCACCCACGCCAAGTCAACAAAGTGCCAGTACAGGCCGAAGTATTCGATGCCCTGTGCGTTGTCGGTTGTCCAACCGGTGCCGTGAACCTCCGGGTCGAGGTCAGCCTTGAAGACCATGTAGAGCATGACGATGAGGCCAAGGAACACGTGCAGCCCGTGCGCTCCCGTTGCGATGTAGAAGATGGAGCCCTGTTGGCTTTGCAGCGTGAATCCTTCTGCGATGAGGTGGCTCCACTCGATCAACTTCAGCACGATGAACATCGAGCCGAGCATCAGCGTCGCGATGAGGTAATTGCGCACCGCAATCCGCTGGCTGGGCATCAGCTTGCCCATCAGGCCCTCTTTGGGGGTCCACTCCTTCGCCTTCGCCGTCTTGAGGGCGAGCACGATGGTGTAGGAGGAGATGATCAGCGCGAAGGTGTTGATGGCTCCGGGCAGCAGCGTCGCGATGTCGTGGCGAAGCAGGTCGGAGGCGGTCACCACGGTCTCGCCCGTGCAACGGCCAGCGTCCAAGGCCCATTCCGTGCACCAGCCGGTGCGCATGCGGAGGTAGGACGAGAAGAAGGAGCCGAACACCATGACCTCAGACATCAGGAAGATCCAGATGCCCACCTTCCGGACGTGCTGTCCGCGGAAGGGCACCATGTCGTCGGACGCGGTGGAGAGTTGTTCGGCATGGCCATCGAAGGGGAGGTCCTCGCCCCACCAGTTGGCCACGCCGGCCATGACGACCGAGAGGCCAACAAGGCTGAGGAGCATCTCGCCAAAGGCACCGCCGCCGTTGTAGAGGAAGTCCTCCGCAGCGGTGGCGAACGAGGGGAAGCCCATCATGAAGAGCATCACGCCCACGGCCATGATGATCGGCGACGCCGAGCCATGGTGGCCATGGTCGTCGTGACCGTGGTCGGCCTGAGGTTTGCTGCTGTTCATGAGGCCAGCGAGGCCGATGAACGACGCATAGACGATCATCATGAACAGGATGGTGTTCCCGGCCACGTTCCAGGTCAGGAACTGCAGATGGGCGTCGATCACATGGTGGTCGTGGGTGTCGCCGTTGGCCTCCGCGAGGGCGTCTTCCCACGCGTGGTGGGCACCCGTGGCGAGGCCCACGGAGAGCACACCGTATGCGACGACGCCGATGGTGACGAGGACCGCAGCAAAGAGGAAGGCGCGAAGCCACACTTGGTTTTCCACGTGCGCATGATGTCCATCGCTCATTGGCTCACCTCCGGTGCGGCACCGTCCCAAAGACGCTTGCCGAGGCCCTTCTTCTCACCGTGCTCGTGGCCTTCGTTGACGTCACCCTGCGTGGGGATGTCGTGGAAGGACGGGGTGGGCGGCGGCGAGGTCGTGGTCCATTCGAGGGACCAGCCGCCCCACGGGTCCTTGCCGACCTTCTCGCCTCGGCGGGCGGAGTAGATGATGTTCCACACGAGGATCAACTGGCTCAGGCCGAAGATGAACGCGAAGGTGGACACCGCCATGTTGTATTCCGCGAAGCCGGTCTCTTCGAGGTAGGTGTGCGTTCGCCGCGGCATGCCCATCATGCCGAGGGCGTGCATGGGCCAGAAGGCCCCGTTGTACGCGGCGAAGCCGACCAGGAAGTGGTAGAGGCCAAGGCGTTCGTTCAGCCGACGCCCGGTCACCTTCGGGAACCAGTAGTACAGGCCTGCGAACAGGGCAAACACGGTGCCACCGATGAAGACGTAGTGGAAGTGGGCGACCACGAAGTAGGTGTCGTGGAAGTGGACGTCAAGACCGGAGACGGGGAAGAACATCCCCGAGATGCCGCCGAGGGTGAAGGTGATGATGAAGCCAAGCGCCCAAAGCGTGTGCGTTCGCATCACGAGGCTGCCTTGGTAGAGGGTCATCAGCCAGTTGAAGATCTTCGCACCGGTTGGGATGGCGACCAGCATGGTGGTGATCATGAAGATGGCGCGCCACTTCGGGTCCATGCCCGACGTCAGCATGTGGTGGCCCCAGACAATGAAGCCAACCACGCCGATGCCCGCCATGGCGAGGACCATCGACTTGTATCCAAACACCGAGCGCCGTGCGCTGGTCGCCAGCACTTCGGAGATGATGCCGAAGGCGGGCACGATGACGACGTACACCTCGGGGTGGCCGAAGAACCAGAACAGGTGCTGGAAGAGCAGCGGGTCGCCTCCGTAGGCGAAGAACTGTGTGCCGATGGTGTGGTCGAACATCAGGAAAGCCACCCCGATGACGAAGGCAGGCAGCGAAAGGTAGAGCATGAAGACCGAGACGAAGACCGACCAACTGAACAGAGGCATGCGCCACCAGGTCACGCCGGGGGCGCGCATGGTGAACACGGTCGTGATGAAGTTCACACCGCTCAGCGTGGACGATGCACCGAGCATCATCATGCCCGCGATGAAACCCGTGGTTCCGGCGTTCACACCGTATTCTCCAAACTCGTTCAGGCTCGAGTACGGCGGGTACATGACCCACGTGATATCGGCAGCTTCACCGCGCCAGATGCCCGTGTAAATGAGGGGGGTCGAGAACACGAGCAGCCACAGACCAAGCGCGTTGATGCGAGGGAAGGCGAGGTCCTTGGCACCGATCTGGAGGGGCAGGACGTAGTTCATGAAACCCGCAATCATCGGCATGGCCGCGAGGAAAATCATCGTCGTGCCGTGGAGCGTGAAGAAGGAGTTGTATTCGTCGTAGGTCAGGAAATCGTTCTCAGGCAACGCCAATTGAATTCGGAAGAGCAAGGCAAGCAAGCCACCCACGAGGAAGAAGAGGAACCCGTAGAGGAAGTACATCACACCGACCTCCTTGTGGTCGGTGGTGGTCAGCCACGGCTTGAGGTAGTCCCAAAAGGCGCCGATGGTGAAGGTGTCCGGGCTGCGCCGGTAGAAGACCCACATCGTACCGAGCACGATGAGCGACACGGCGAGCAGCAGGGCCGTCATCAGGATGATCAGCGGCGGAGCACTCGGGGCCGTCGCGCCTGCGTTCAGGCCGGGCACGCTGATGAGCGCCACGTTCCACTCGTCGCCACCAGGTCCATCGCCGCCGGAGACGGCGTTGCCGTAGATGGTGAAGTCCGCCGTCGCCTCGTCGTCGGCCGGTGCCGTCCAGACGAAATCCCACGTTCGAACCGTGTTGGCCTCCGCCGTATGGGTCAGGCCGCCGTCCATGACGTGCCCATTGGATTCAGGCACCGCGGAAACGGAGCCTTCCGTGGCAAGGATGCGGTAGCCGCCCATGCGGCCCGTGTCGGGCTCGGACCTGGGCAGGTCGTCGTTGACGACGGTGACGCTGAACGCGTAGGTCTCGCTCGCATTGAACACTTCAGGGAGCCCCGTCACGACCACGGTGGTGTCGCCGCTGGCGCCACCGTGGCACGAGCAACCCCCGTCACCTGCGCTGCCAATGCCCGTGGGCATCGCTTCGAAGGTCGGCGCGAGGGTCAGGGCCGCCAGCGCGACCACCATCAGGATGGCTGCTCGTGCACGCATCAGTGACCACCTCCATCGGTGCTGTCGTCCTCAACCACGCCGACGTCGGCCTTCTGGATGCCGATGTCGGCATCGCAGGTCTTGCCTTCCTTGGCGACGACCTTGACCTCGCCGATCATCATCGAGTGCTGGAGCCCGCAATACTCGGCACAGCGGATGGGGAAGGTGCCGGCATCGTCAGGAGAGACGTACATCCACGTCCCGTCTTCGAGCCCGGGCACGAGGTCTTCCTTCACGCCAAATTCTGGCAGCCAGAAGGAGTGCTGCACACCCACATAGCGCGGGTCGCTGTCGTCGATTGGCTTGGAATGCATGTTGAACATGACCAACTTCGTGTCCTCGTCGTCACCGCTGTCGTCCATGTCGATGGTGGCGCACGGGATGACAAGGGCCTCTGTGGGGGTGCGGAAAATGTGGCCGACGGGGAGGTGCTCCCAGGTGTGCAGCACGTGCTCTTCGTCGTCGAGGATTTCCACCTTCATGTGAAGGCCAGCGTCGAAGTACACGCCATCGACAACCATCATGTCGGTGCCGTTGAACATGACCTCCTGCTTGACGCCGTCAATGGTGATGACCGCCATGTGCGGGTCGAGGCCCATGGCGTGGAGCACAACGTCCCCTTCCACGTTGCGGAACTCTACGTCCATCCCGGTGTGCTCGTCTTCCCACGTCAGGGCGTCTTCGTAGACGAACTCCCAGTACCACTGGTAGCCGTTGACGGTGACGTCAAACTGGTGGTTTGCGTCGATGCTGGTGTCGTTCGCGCTGCCCCACACGACGGCGGTGGAGGAGGTGGCGAGGAAGGTCAGCCACACCACAAGGATGGTGGGGATGACGTAGAACGCGATCTCGAGTTTGCGGTCACGGCTGTGGTTGTCGCTCTCAAGTGGGAAGGTGCCGGGTTCAATCTTCCAGACGCTGGACGAGGTGTCGGGGGTGACGCCGTCGCGGAAGCGGAGCATGAACAAGACCATGACGCCGAAGGTGAGCACACCGACGATGATGGACCAGAACAGGAACTTGTCGTAAAGCACGGAGAAGAGCGTGTCCTGAGCAGCCATGATTGCCCCTCAGTTCACGCCTCGGGAGGCCCTTCCTTAAGCGTTGTCAGCCACGATTGACGTGCCCTTGTGAACATGGTTCACCTCCATGCTCCACGCAGCGTCCCGGTTGGCTCCGATAGGGAGCCATCGACGCCTTCTTTCACCTTCACACGTACACCACCTCGTGGAATTCGCCGAGGTCCTCCATCCAACGCTCGACGGCGCGGTGCTGGTCGCCGTTCACGTCCAGCCTGGGGCCTCGTCGGCGGGCATCGTCGGTGTCGATCCATGGCGGCGTCGGTTGCAGGTTCGGGTCACCGCCGTCGCGAAGGAAGGCCGAGCGAACCACGCGCTGTGCGTTCACATGGCCGGCTGGCTACGCATCCCGTCCGCATCGGTGAGCGTTGTGGAGGGGGCCACCTCCCGAAGCAAACGGCTGCGTGTGGAAGGCCTGACGCCGGAATCGATCGCCGCGCTCCTCTCGCAGCATGCCTCGGGCGACGACGCTTGACCCCGTGCGGCTTGTTGAGGGGTATTGCGCGGTATTGCAGGCGATTTCGCGCCGCTTTGATGTGCTGTTGCACCCACCATAGTGCATAGGTGGAACAAGCATGAACCCCAACACGAACAACCGGAACCTGACCGCCTTCGCGGTGCTCGGCGTCCTCGCCATCCTGGCGGGCGCCGGTGCCAGCGTCGGCCTGAACGAACTTGTCGCGCCGAGCCTTTGGCTCGAAGACGCGACCGTCCTCGCCGTGGACGAAGCCACCGGTGACGCCGTCGCGACGGACGCCGTGGACGAAGCAGAGGCGAACACCACCTCGACGGGCCTCGCTGAGGCGTTGTTTGGCGCGTCGATCGACGACCGTGAAGCCGCGCGGCTCGCGCACCTCGAGGAGCGCCTCGCTGCGATGGGCATCATCCTCAGGGCATTCGACGACTGCCTGGCCGACAACGCCACGTGTGACGTCGACTTGGACTTGCTTTCCGAGATGA